>NZ_JANRHN010000040.1:0-30765 GCF_024733745.1 Bacteroides sp. ET225
GTATTTCCGAAATATTTTGTATCTTAGCCATATCTTTGTTGGGGGATTTCCCCCGTTTTGGCTGTCAAACCTTATTTTCGGGGGAATATCTAAAGATACAAAAAAGCCAACTAATTCGCAATACATTGTGTATGAATTAGTTGGCTAATTTTATTATATTTACTGAATATCCCTAATTTGTTATATTTACTGAATATCCCTACTTTAGCCTTTGTTTACGTCACTTATAGAACTACAAGCAGAAGATTTTTATGTTAAACTTATAGATTATAATAAATCAATCTCAGCTTTTTATAAAACTTTGAAGACAACCTTATTTCTTTTGGGAAGCATCATTTAAATTGCCACTCATCAAATGTGAGATTGTTTCCTTTTAAAACAAAACAAAGGTCTACGAAGCCTTTCATCTTCGTTTGAATTTCAGATTTGATGAATTTCATTTGCGAATTGCTAACTTTAATTGAAGCGATAACCTCTCCTTCCGGACTGTTCCGACGAACATCTATGGTTCCATTCCCAGATGCCTTAATTTCTAAACTGGAAGGAACTTTACTGAAAGCTACCCCTCTGACGGCAATGATACCTGTCTTGTTGGGAACGGTCACGGCATGCATGTCACCAATTCTTTTCCCGTTTACAAATTTGACATTCTGTGTGGCAGCTGTAGTTTCTGCCTGCTGAACAATGAACGGATTCATAGGTCGTATCTGTTCCACGCCTTTCAGTGTCTGGTTCCCCATGTGGATGTCGAGGTTCTTTTCGTCCACCTTGATTTCATCTACGCAAATATTACGGAACCCTCCGTCCGTATTGTAACTGTGCTGCAGACTCATCGTGTGGTAAAATATATACCATTTCCCACAGTATTTTTCCAAATGGGTGTGATTGTTGCTGAAATCGAATCCATAATCCCCCGGATTTTTAAAATAATTGTGGCGGTATTCCCAGCTACAACTGTCAAGCGGATTCTTGCTGGTCATGTATGTCATGCAGCAGGTGGTCGGCTTTTCGGTCGGGAAAGGCCAGTCGCTGTAGTCCTGCCAGTCGGTATTGTATGTATAGACATAAGTTCCGTTGATAAAATTCAGTTCGTTTGCTTCAAAATGATGTGGAGCATAGATGGGTACTATCGGGCTGTCAATGCTTGTCATGTCTTTTCCTAACCGCATGATGCGTGCGCATGACCCGCCTACGGCCAACCATCCGATACCTTTGTCGTCAATGACGGCTCCGGGGTCGAAAGGAACCCTACAGTCACCCAACTCGGGATTGTTCCCGTCGATGAGGCTTTTGTCGAGCGGGCTGGACCACGGACCGACAGGAGAAGTGGAGGTCAGTACGGCAGTGCCTACTCCACTGTTGGAAAAATAGAGGTAAAAATGTGTCTTTCCGTCTTTTTCTTTCCGTTTGACGATGGACGGAGCCCATGATGCCACAATCCATGGCGCGATGCTGTCTGTCTTGATCAGACCGTGATAAGTCCAATTCACCATGTCGTCCGTTGACATCATGACCAGTGTTTTGATGTGTTCATACGTGTTTCTGCCGTCACGTCCCACTGCTTCATATTGTTGCTGGTCGTTTGTGCCGTAGACGTACAGTCGTCCGTCGTGGACGATTGCTGTCGGATCGGCGGTAAACATGAAATCCAATATCGGGTTTGCGTCTTTTGAAGTCAGTTTTGGAGAAACTTCCGGAACGACAGGCATGTATTTGAAATTGTCAAAGTCCGCATATCCTTGCCCTTCGGCGAAAAGTCCCAGATAGACACCGGTGAACCCTCCGTTGGTCTCAGTGCTCAAATAACGGGTATTCATACGTCCTGCTTCAGTGTAATGTGTGCCGTCTGTAGAATAAGCCAGGGTGTATGTGGCCGCATCTCCTTTGATTCTCAAATAAATGAAATCATCAGGCACCTGGCAGATATCCTTTTCGTAGCAGAGTTCGCTCAGGCGGTAGCGCAGCTTCAGCTTGTTCTCGGAAACGAACAGGTCATAGTGGGCGGAAGGACACAGATAGGCCGTAATTCCGGCATTCCCGTTCCCTTTTGCCTGCATTCTTGTAGTGGCCTGAAACTCGATGTCTTCCTGTCTGCGGCCTGCGAAAGAAGGCGACCCGTAATCATCCAGTCTGATACTGCTTCCCTTTATCCGGAGGAATCCGTTTTTCTCCGTGAGCGAATAGTTCTTTTTGTCCGGGATGCCAATCCAGTTCCATTCCGCTCCTAACTGCGGATTGTTGAAATCCCAGTCCGGACTGTTTCTGACGGTGGTTTGGGGGAGTGTCTTGACATCTTTCATATCCAGATTGATGGTACCGTCTCCGTTTACGACAGGCCATCCGTCTTCATTCCATGCGACGGGAGCCAGAAATGTTTCGCGTCCCAGCACGTGGTGCTGTCCGTTTTGCGTGCGGAAACCGAGGCATACCAGCCACCAGGAACCGTCGTGTGCCTGCACCATATCGGCATGGCCGACTCCCTGTATCGGATTGTTTTCTGCGTTCTGGTTGATGTGGGTCAGAATCGGATTGGCAGGATTGCTCTCATACGGGCCTCCGATGTTCCGGCTGCGGGCGATGGTCACCTTGTGCCCGTATTCTGTTCCGCCTTCGCTTATCATCAGGTAATACCATCCGTTCCGTCTGTAGATGTGCGGTCCTTCCGGATAGCGTCCGCCTGTTCCTCCCCATATGCGCTTCGATTCGGAAAGCTGCTCTCCTGTCTTCGGGTTGATTTCGCAGAGCCAGATGGCACCATCGGGATTGCTCACCAGATAGCAGCGGCCGTTTTCGAAATAGAGTGAAGGGTCGATGCCTCCCTGTCTGATCCAGACAGGGTCCGACCATTCTCCATACGGGTTATCGGTATATACCAGAAAGTTTCCCCTGTCTGAAGTGTTGGTTGTAATCATATAGAAAGTACCGTCATTGTAACGGATAGTGGGTGCGTAGATGCCGCCCCACATGTTTCCTCCTTTGATTTTCAGTTGGGATTCCCGGTTCAGCACGTGCCCGATCTGTTCCCAGTTCACGAGGTCCCTGCTGTGGAAAAGGGGAACTCCCGGAAAATATTCGAATGAGCTATTCACAAGATAATAGTCCTCTCCTGCCTTACAGATGCTCGGATCGGGATGGCATCCGGGAATGACCGGATTTTTATACCCTTGTGCAAGGCTGCTCCCTGTGGCCAGGAACAATAGTGTAATCAGATAGAATGCCAATTTCTTCATGTTGTCTTGTTCTTGTTTTGGTGAAAAGGCAAAGGCACATCGGCACACAGCCTGCGAGACAGTAGTTTGAAGGACTATGTGTCTTTGTGCCTTTGAGTTTAAGATTTATCTTAGAATGGATATTGTCCTCTTTCCGCTCCTTCTTTCAGCTGGTTGTACACAGTCGGCAGCAGTATTTTTCCCTCATTGCGGTCAAACAGTCCTCCATTTTGTATATCCCATAAGAAAGGAGCCAGTCCGTTGTTCTTGGCTTGTTCCGTAACATAGCCTGTGAAGTAACCTTCCGATTCATGGCAGACCTCTTGGAGAGAATCAACAGGGTGCGTACGGTACATGGCACTATATTCCCCCAATACGAGAGGTATTCCCTTGTCCACAAATTTCTTTTTCATTTTTTCGAATTGTTCACATACATGCACCTCCTGTGAACCTTCATTGATAGGACCGTATTTAGCATAAGGTTCTCCCCAAAAGTAGGTACAGCTATTCGGATTGTCATCCAGACAGAATTGGGCCGGGTCATAAAAATGTACTTCTATAATCATTCGTGCAGAAACCGTATCTTCTGGTAATTGCATCCACATCTCTGTTCTGTTGATGTCGGTCCGCGGTCCTTGGATGACAAGATTGCGGTAAAGGTTGTTTCCGCCGGTTCTTCTTACGGCATGTACAAATGCTTGTTCGTATCTGTTCAGGACAATCATGTCTTCACGACTTTCTACTACAGGCTCGTTTGCTCCAGCAAAAAGTAACCGTCCGTCATAGTCTTTGAATGTAGTCGCTATCTGCGTCCATAAATTATATACCTTTGATTCAATTTGGGCTATAGATTCAGGAGTTTCCATGGATGCATTACAATGATTTTCCATCCATCCTTGATCCCAATGGATATTTAATATTGTATATAAATCTGCATTCATGCAGTAGTCTATCACCTCTTTGACTCTGTTCATCCAACTTGGCTTAATGGTTATGCCGTCAGCTTCCAAATACTGGTCCCATGAGCAGGGGACACGGATGGCGTTGAAGCCCCAATCCTTTATTTGATTAATTATTGTTTGGGTCGTATATGGTGCTCCCCAGGCTTCTTCTCCACCTGTAGCTTCCAATGTATTCCCCAAATTAATTCCCATCTGGATGGACTTGATGGTTTCGATGGCATCCTTTTCCATTCCCGCTGGATAAGTCTCCGCATTCTTTGAGGTCTGAGTGACTGTGTACTGGCGGATATTTCCACCTGCGTTCATAGTTATGGTTGCTGTACGTTCCGCATCAGTTGTATTTCTTTCTACCGCGATTTTAATGTATTGTTCGTCAGTCGGGTTGCCTGATACATTTGATAAGGTACACCAGGATTGGTCGCTTGACAGGCTCCATCCCGCATTGGAGGAAAGCTTCGCCATGACGAAAGTCTGTCCGTAGCCGAACGTAATACTTGTCGATTCTTGTCCGTCAATGCTGAGTGAGAAAACCGCTCCGTCCACTTTGTCGGCCTTACAGGACTGCAGTCCAAGAACCATTGTCATAAGGAGCAGAAAAAGGTATGTTATTTTCGTTTTCATATTTGCTTTGCTTAAAAATTAATTTTCTTTTTGGATAGGAACGATACGGAAGTTGTCCACGTAGAATTCAACGGATACATCGTTTTTGTTACTCGGATTTCTTACATAGATTCCCAACTCGTTGACCCGACTTGTAAATTCCTTCCATGTCGCTTCTGCCACAAGTGATTCCAATGGGATACTGCATTGCATCCATTCCGCAGTCTCTGTTTTTCCTGTGAATGAGCTTACGGGTACATAATCTTTCAGTGAAGTGTCGAAATTTCCTCCAATCTGGATTTCCAGTACCGGACCGTCAAATAGTTTTGTGACATAGCATTCGAACTGCAGTTCCAATTCTGAAATCGGCGTGTTGTCCGGTATGATATTTTTATTTGGCCAGACTGTACTGTTTACAGTTTGTCCCCACCAGGAGTTATTGGCTGAAATGATTCCGACGATACCGGAATATTGACCATCCGCAACGTAAGGGTCTTTTTCTCCATCGCTTATCCAGACTCCGGAATGGTCACCCCAACTATGTTGACCTACTTTGTCGAAGTCGAGAACGATGTGTTCTCGCGGATAGAATCCTTCCAATTCTGCAGTTCCGCCAATAGTGGCCACGCTGATCTTTCCCGAATTTTCCGGAGCCTCCGGCATTGTGAATGTAATGGCGTTCATGGCTTCGGAAACTTCAAGGTCTTCTTTTGGAATGTCGAACTCGTCGTTTATGTTGACCTTTGATACATTAATGAAGTTCTTGCCTACAATGGTGACTTCCGTTCCGGGAATCGGCATCGTGGAACTGATTCCGGTGATGGCCGGTTTCGGTCCACTTGGTACAAATTCGATGCTTGCCTCGTCGGTATAGCAATCGACAAAGATATAGCCTGCTTCTTTCGATAGTCTGTCCGGCATATTGAACGTAATCTGTTCATAGTCGTTGCTTACCTGATAGTCAGTTATCGGCATGGTCACCTCAACGGAGTCCTTGCTGAAGTAAATCCGCTTGATTTCATAGAAGTTCTGTCCCATTAAGGTTACCTCGTCACCCGGTTCGATGGGATAGAATGCCGAGACATAGAATATGGTCGGTCCCGGTGAGAGTACGTGCATCGGGAACGTGGCTGTTCCGTGGTTTGTGACTATTCGCAGTTCGGCCTGAAGTTCAGGGTTTGTGGATGTCAGTTTGAAATCTTCATCGTATGGAACCGTTATAATCAGGCTGGTCGGTGTAGAATAGGTGGAATTGAAGCTGATTTTCTGGTTATTGATATAGACTTCAATTACACCGTCCAGGTTCTCACCTATGACAGCCAGCATAGTTCCCGGTTCTACATCCGTAAAGGTACTGTCCGCCAGAGCTGGGTCGGTCAATCTTAAATAGTGTATCACAGGCAGATTGTTCCCGCCGTCATCATCTTTGCATGACGAAACGGTGGAGAGTGTCAGAATCGCCAGCAGGAATATAGCCGGCCATCCATTGTGAATGATTTTCTTGATAAGTGTTTTCATGTGTGCATGATTTATTCGTTAAAGTTATAAGGTACCGGATCTTCTCTCAGCAGTGGGTTCTGGATGACATCGGATTCCGGATAAGGCAGGAAGATATCATTATCGGTGATGTTTATCTCCACCGTAGGAGCATTGTAATATTCTTCTCCTTCCAGAAAATTCCCGGAGTTGTCATATCGACCGAAATGTAGGTAACCTCTCTCGTCTTTTTTGGTGGCGTCTGCTCTGTATCCGCGCAGCTGTTTGTTGTTGAAATAATCCAGCATCTTTTCCGGTTTCCAGCAGTACCATGACACCATGTCATACCAGTTGCTGAATTCTGCACAGAACTCTATTCTCCGTTCCCTGATAATGTCATCGAGCGTGATGGAAGATTTTTTCCAAGTACCGTTCCCATTAAATCCTCTGTAACGTACCTTGTTGAAATAGTTCAATCCGGGGCCTGAACTCAAGGATTCGTTGTTCCCCAAACAAGCTTCTGCATAAGTTAGATACACATCTGCCAGACGCAGTATATAGGTGTTGAGTGGAGAACTTCCGGCACCTACGTATCCGTCATTATCATCAGCTCCTCCTGGTACACCTTTTTTTATTGGTGAACCATAATCTTTGTAAGTATATCCTCCGTCTGCAATACAGATATACGGATAGTAGGTGCCGTTGGTAAAGAAAGTGGCGTTGCGGCGCAATGTGTCTGCAAGTTCATATTGCTGTAGCATGTCTATGCCGGCATAAAATCCGCTCCATGCATTTTCTCCTCCTATAACTTCACTTGAAAAGGCTAATTCTGATAAAAGGCAGTTGTTTGTTCCCCATTCTCCTAAAGGTACCCATTGCATTGCAAGCAATGATTCCTCGTTGTTGTTGAACTTGTATTTGAACAGGTCTTCATAGTTGGGGAGGAGCTCCAGTCCGCTGTTGTCGCAGACATCTGCGGCGTATTGTTTGGCAAGTTCCAGATCCTCTTCATCGCGTTGCCCTCCTTTTTTCCATCCGGAGCGTGCCAGATAGACTTTTGCCAGCATCCCTTCGGCTGCCCAGCGTGTCGCTCTTCCCGGCTGGCTTCCTGTTTCGGGCAGGTTCTCCGCTGCATAGGTCAGGTCGTTGATGATGAACTGGAACACATCTTCTTCTCTGTTCAGCGGGCGGACCGGATTGTCGACTACATCCTGATTATGCTCGATGATAATGACAGATCCCCATGCTCTTATCATGTAAAAATAAGCGCAGGCCCTCATTAGACGTGATTCTGCGATGGCTTTTATTTTTGATTCTTCGGTTACATCAGCTGTGCATTTGGTATTGACATCGTCTATGACCTGATTTGCCATTGTTATTACGCTGTAGAATGATTTCCATGCATTTGCTAGATCTTCGCTTAATGCAGTTACTTGGAATGTCGTAAATTCAGGGAAAGCCCACGGACTATAAAAGTCATTGGCGCGTGTGCTTCCCAAATACATGATTGGTCTCCTGTTGTAATCAAACCATGCCCTGTTGTACAATGGAGCGGTTGCCGCTTCCAGTGCATCGTCCGAGGCATAGAAGTTTCCGTCCACGTATGAATTTTCGGGAATACGGTCCAGAAAGCTATCTTTGCATCCCGACAGGCAGATGCCTGCGAGTACAATCAATGCTGATATTATTTTGTTTTTCATTGTCATATTGTTTTTATGTGGTTAGAAGCTCAGGTTCAGTCCGAAGGTACAGATCCGTTGTGACGGATAGCGTGCATAGTCTACACCCCGAAGGAGTACGTTGTAATTGTACGCTCCGATTTCCGGGTCATAACCTTTGTATTTGGTGAATGTAAAGGCATTCTGGATATTCATATAGATTCTCAGGTTCTCTATTTTCCATTTGTTTATCCATTTCTTGGGGAAGCTGTAGCCCAGCGAAATGTTCTTGATTCGCAGATAGGAACCGTCTTCTATGAAGCGGTCACTCATACGGTTGTTGTCATTGCCGTTGGTCGCGCTGATGCGCTGTACAGTGGCAGACTCCGGATTGCTCAACCGCACGTTCCAGATTGCGTCTGAAGGAGACGAGGGGTCAACCACCTCCACTTTGGCTATACCGGTAGCTTCTTTCAACAAGTTGCTGTTTCTCATGGGGTTGGTAAATTCTTGGCGTAGAAGATTCATAATTTTGTTGCCATAGACACCGTTGATGAAGATATTCAGGTCGAAGCCCTTGTAGGTGAACGTATTGTTGAACCCGTAGGAGAATTTGGGCTCCGGATTCCCCAGGAAGGTGCGGTCCTGTTCGTTTATTACTCCGTCCTTGTTCAGGTCTTCGAAGATGAAGTCACCTATCCATGTTTCGTTGGGGGTGATATGATTGTTTTCCGGAAGGGCGACCGGAATCCGGCTTCCGTTTCTGTCAAGGAGGAAATTCCCGTCCCTGTCCCTTTGGTAGAAGTCGTCTTCCGTCTTGAACATGCCGATGACTTTGTAGCCGTAGAATTGTCCTACCGGCTGTCCTACAACGGAGAGGGTCAATGTCTGCGTTCCGTCCAGGACTCCCGACATACTTGATGTTTCCGTATACAGGTCAGTAATCTTGTTTTTGTTGAATGAAATGGTCAGTCCCGACCGCCATACGAAATCTTTGGTTGAGATGTTGACCGTATTCAGAGTGAATTCAGCCCCTCTGTTCTGCATGGCGCCTGCATTTACCCACGGTGAGGTGATAATGCCGCTCACATAGGTAGGCAGTGAGGCCTGCATCAGCAGGTTGTCTGTATTTTTAAAATAAGTGTCGAAGATGAATTCCACCCGATTGTCAAAAAGGTTCAAATCAAGTCCAACATTATAAGCCTTAGTCTCCTCCCATTTAAGTTTATCATTGGGGTAGTTTCCTGGATAGAATCCAGTCCCCCAGATACTGGCAGCTGATACCATTGTCACTCCGTATGCATAGTTGTTTGCCGACTGGTTACCTACCAGTCCCCATCCAACTCTCAGCTTCAGATTGTTTATCCATTTGACATTTTTTAGGAATTTTTCATTGTTGATTCTCCACGCCAACGCTACGGACGGGAATACGCCCCAACGGTTGGCAGGACCGAAAGTGGACGACCCGTCTCCGCGGAGTGTGAATGTGGCGAGATAGCGTTCGTCATATCCGTAATTAAATCTTCCATAGTAGGATTCGATTGCAGATGAACCTCTTCCACTGCTGTTTTTGGCTGTAGTTGCATCCCCCATATTCAGTTCGTGTATCGTGTTGAATATGTAATTTTGGCGACTTCCTTGTAGATTCTCCCATGAATTTTCTTGTGCTTCGTGGCCGACCATTGCCAAGACATTGTGCTTCCCGAATGTTCCGTTATAGGTCAGATAGGTTTTGAGTGTCCAGTATGAACCATTATTGGCACTGCGTCTTCCTTCTGAAGTTTGCTGGAAATGGCCGTAGTCGTAAAATGGCTGGTAATAATAATTGTTGCTGTAGGAATAATTTCCTGCATATTCTGCACGGAATACGAGTCCTTTCCAGAGTGTGAGGTCTGCAAAGAAATCAATGTACATTTGCGTCCCTTTGTCATAGTTTTCACGTAAGAGAGCTTCGGCTACTGGGTTAGCTAAATAATTGCCGAAGTTTGTTGTTTCCTGTGCGCCCCATGTCCCGTCCGGGTTGCGTGCAGGCGTGTCGGGAAACTGTTCGATAGCTGTGCGGATGATGTTCCCGTTGTCTATCGTATTGTGTTGAGTCGTTTTTGCCACGGATGCCCTCAGTCCGGTAGACAGCCATTTGGTAATCTTGTTGTCGATGTTGACACGTGCGGAGAAACGCTCAAAGTCGGAACCGATGGCGATTCCTTCCTGTTTCAGGTAACCGCCGGATATGGAGTACTTCACATTGTCGTTTCCTCCCGAAATGTTTATCTGATGGTTGTGCATCGAAGCGTTCTGGAAAATTTCATTTTGCCAGTTTGTTCCTTCGCCCAGCAGGGAAAGGTCCTGGAATTCGGTACGTTCCCCGAATCCGATGATTGCCGTGCGCATATTGTAATATTCGGCATATTCGCGCAGGTTCAGCACATCCAGCTGTTTGGGAAGCTGCTGCAGACCATAGTATCCTTCGTATGAAATCTGCGTCTTTCCCGCTTTGCCTTGCCGGGTAGTGATGAGGACGACACCGTTTGAGGCACGCGACCCATAAATGGCTGTGGCGGAAGCGTCTTTCAGGATTTCCATGGATACGATATCGGACGGGTTGATGGCTGAAAGGACGCTCGAATTGGTGTTGTTGTTTCCGGAGATGGTGACACCGTCCACCACGTAGAGCGGTTCGTTTCCGTTGAGTGAGTTGATACCGCGGATGCTGACGGAGATACCTCCGCCCGGAGCTCCCGAGTTCTGGGTGACGGATACACCGGCGGCACGGCCTTGAAGTGCCTGGTCAAGTGAGGTGATGACCGACTGTTTGATTTCGTCTTCGCTAATGGAAGTCATCGCACCTGTCAGGTCACTTCTTTTCATCGTACCGTAACCTACTACAACTACTTCATCCAATATTTTTGAGTCCTCTTTCAACTGTACATTAACAATCGTTTTGTTCGCCTTGATTTTCTGGGTTTGGTAGCCGATGTAGGAGAAAATCAGTGTCTCGTTGGAACGGGCCTGGATGGAATATTTTCCGTCCAGATCGGTGATTGTTCCCACTGCGGGTCTTTCCTGTATTTGTACGCTGACTCCAATCAGAGCCTTGCCGTCAGTCCCGGATGTAACTGTTCCTGTTACTGTCCTGTCCTGAAGCGGACTGGCGAAAGTGGGATTGGCAGGACCCACTAAAAATAAGGTCCACGCAATGCACCATAGATAAAGACTTTTTCGTCTTGTCCTAAAACTGTTTTTCATGATACAACATTTTAAAAATTAACCGAATTATTTCTGTTTTCTTGTCTGTTTGTTTTTTTTGTCAAATCTAAGAAAAGTTGTACAGAAGCGGATGCTAGGATGTTTTTGAGGTGTGTTGTTTTTTCAGAATAGAATGTTTAAATGTTTTTTTCGGATGTATGGAATGTTTCCGGAACTTTTCATACCCGTTTCAGAGGGTATTGTAGGCAGGGAAACGGGCTTTTGGAATCATTGCGTGTGTTGTTGTACCTTTTCGTGTGCTTGCTGTAAGTCGGAACTTGCGTCGGGCAGAAAGGGGTGTGTCAAATAAAAAGTCATTTCTATTTTGACACGCCCCTTCTCCGGACGAATGTCGGACTTTGGCAGTCGTCTTTCATGTATGCCGGTTTTCATTTGCCGTTGCTTCCCGCTTCCTCCCAGAGGAATACGGTTCCGTTCATCCGGCTTGCCGATGTTCCCGGCCAGTCGGCGGCATAGGCTTCGCCCGATGCAGGATCCAGCCCTACATAGCGGTGTGTCTTCAATGACATCAGCATACATTGTCCGTGGAGCATGTCCTGCCACATGAACAGGCAATCCTCCGTTTCCACCGGAGACAGGCGTAAGTCACCGGACATGCCCAAACCGGCTACGGTCATATAGCCTGTCCCGTTTACGGCCTTGAGAACGACTTTTCCGTTTCCTCTGTCCTGCACTTCAAACATACAGTCGGAAGGGTTGCGTTTTTTCATGTCTTCCCATACGGAATAGACCATTCTGCGCGGGTTTGCCTGCATCCATTGTCTGTTGCCGAGGTTCAGGAAACTGACGGTCTTTCCCAACGGGATATTGCGGCTGCGGTCGGCAAGAGGCTCTTCCACATTGAAATCGTCAAATTCGGCATATCCGCCTTCTTTCCCTTGGCGGTTGAATGCGAACAGTGCGTATCTCGCACCTTGAAAGATCTTGGTCTGATACGGTACGGGCAACCGTTTCCCTATATTCCGGAAATTGACGCCGTCAAAGCTGTAACTGAATTCTGCCCATTCGTGCTCAAAGTCGCCGGTGATGCGCAGGAACATTCTTGGTTGGTCCAGAGGCATTTCTATAGTTTCGTCCGTACCCAGATTATAGTAGTGCAGGCAGGGCTTTTTGTCCTTTACGGCGATGCCTACCCACTCATAAGGGATGTTCAGCAGTCCGAGACCGGCAATGTCTCCTTCTTTCATGTGGGAAGCGTCCAGCGTTACGGTAGTGACGGAAACCGGACCGATACCCCGTTGGGTCAGGGTGTTCTTTGCCCAATAGAAGTCTTTGGCAGGCATCGTGTGCAGACGGAGTCTGCCTTTCTTTATGGTCCATTTGCTGTCGTCGGGGAGATGGTTCCATTGCCAGACGGGCAATAGTTTCCCTGAGTCGAAGTTGTCGCTGTGGACGTATGGGGCGTGGGGCGTGACTTTCGTTGACACATCGGGCTTGAACCATGTTCTCGGGGAGCGTCCCAGGTTGTTTTCAAGTCCGAAATACGGCCATCCGTCCACCCATGTTACGGGTGAAAGGCAAGTGGTGCGTCCGACTGCAAGGAAGTCCAGCATGGAGAAGCCCCACCAGTCGCCGTTTTCCAGCTGGATTATCCCTCCCTGATGAAGTGTCGCGCATCCCATATTGTCCGCATTGGGCTTGTGGATTTCCATCTTCCATTTCTTCATTTCCGGCATGGCACCGTCCATCGGTACATTTGTAATCCATGTGGAATGCTCGGTTCCCATTGTTTCCCGACAGCTAATTACGCGTGTCTCGTAAGGACCTTCCAGTTTGTCGGCACGTGCGCACATCATCCGTCCCATAGGCGCATAGTCAGCACTGATGATGTAATACCTTCCGTCAATCTTGTAGGCGTGATGTCCCTCTCCCATGGCATTTCCACGAGGTATAATGCAACGGTCGCTGCCTTCCACAAAACCGCTCAGGTCCGGTTTGATTTCAACGCAATGAACCTCGTCATAGCCGTAAATCGCATATATTTTCCCGTTGTCAAACAATACGGATACATCGTGGGTGGACCCTCCCATATTGTGGTGTTCCCATGGACCTTTCGGATTTTCGGAAACAAAGATTTGCATTCCGATTCCGTTGATGTTCGAGAATATGTAGAACTTTCCTTCATGATACCGGATGCAGGGAGCCCAGATGCCTTGTCCGTATGCTTCCTTTCCGTCTTCGAGCCGGAATCTGGAATCATCGACCGGAATGCGGTCGAATGCGTAGCTGCAGAATTCCCAGTTGACAAGATCCTTTGATTCCAGAACGACCAGACCGGGATTGCAGTGCATTGTTGTACCTACCAGATAGAACGTATCATTCACCCGGATCATATCGGGGTCGGAAAATTCGTCGTAGAACAAAGGGTTTGTAAAGGTTCCGTTTCCGTTGTCGGCTGTCCAGGATTTCGGTTGTCCCCATGCTGCAAGAATTGCCAGATTGAGAATGGCGGCTAATGACAGGATTTTCCGCATCTGCATTCTCATTGTAAACAGGAATAGATTTCTTTTCATTGTTGTCGTTTTATTGAATGAATATTTTAAGATAGCCTATGGATTAAAAAAGTTGTGCGCATTCGGATGATAGCTGATTGTTTTTATGTCAGTTTTTTCCCCGAATACACACAACCCATAAAAGCCGGCAAGCGGGTATGTCAGAATAAAATGTCATTTCCATCTTGTCAATCCGTTCAAGATGACATTGCTTGTTGATGGCGGAATTCTATTTTGACATCCCCTTGACTCTCAAAGATTTTCTTTTTATTAAGTTTATTTGTTCGGCGTCTCCCAGATTTTGGTTTCGCTGCATTTTGCGTCAATCCACTGGTCACCGCACTTGAACTTGAAGTCACCCTCTTCCAGTCTCCATTTGCCGTCATAGCCTACGAAAGCCATGTCGCTTCCTCTCAGTTTCAGCGTGACGGTCTTAGTCTCGCCCGGTTGCAACGTAATCTTGTCGAAGTTGCGCAGGCGGATGTTATCGGGCGTACTGCTTGCCACAAGGTCTTTCGAGAACAGAAGCACGCTTTCCTTTCCTGCCGTCTTTCCAGTATTGGTCACGTCTACCGTGAATGTCAGTTCATCGTCGGCGTTGAAAGTTGTCTTGTCCAATTTCAGGTTGGCATATTTATAAGTAGTATAACTCAATCCGAATCCGAACGGCCATTGGATGTCCATCACGGAATCATAGTTGTAGTTCCCGTTCATCTGCCCGATGTTCTCGCAGGACTTGTAGTCGTATGTGGCGAGTGCATTGATGTGTTTCGGATAAGTGAACGGCATCTTTCCGCTGAAATTGCTGTCTCCTGCGAGCAGGTTTGCCAGTGCATCGCCCCCGTAGTTTCCCGGAAGCATCACGTTCACGATAGCCTTGGCAAGCGGTTCGATATCCTTGATGAGTCGGGGACGGCCTTGGTTGAGAATCAGAACGATGGGCTTTCCGGTCTTTGCCAGTGCTTTCACCAATTCCTGCTGATTGGACGACAGGTTCAGGTCGGTCAGGTTGCCCGGAGTTTCGCAGTAGGAGTTTTCGCCTACACAAGCGACAATTACATCGGCACGGCTTGCTGCGGCAACGGCCTTCCCGATTTCCGGCGTGTTCTCTTCCCACCAGTTGTCGTTCTTGTAGGGCGCATAGGTTACGCCCGGCTCATAGATGATGTTCTCTTTCCCGTATTTGTTGCACAGTGATTCATAGATAGTATTGTAGGCTTGCGCACATTCGTCGGCACGGTGTCCCTGCCAGCTGTACGACCATCCTCCGTTGAGGCACCGCATCGAATTGGCGTTCGGACCGGTGAGCAGGATTCGTTTCCCTTTTGCGAGCGGGAGCAGGCTGTCTTCGTTCTTTACCAGCACTTCCGATTCTTCTGCTGCCTGCAGTGCGACTTCCGCAAATTCTTCCGAACCGAATTTGTCGTATTCTTTCACATCCCAGTAAGGACGCTCGAACAGTCCGAGGCGATATTTCAGACGCAGCACACGTGACACCGCATCGTCGATGCGGCTCATCGGCACTTCACCTTCTTCCACCAGTTCCTTCAGATAGTCGCAGAAGCTCAGTTCGTAGGGCACCATCGACATGTCTATTCCGGCATTGATGGCAATCTTGATGGCCTCCTTCTTTGTGGCGGCGATATGGTCACGGACACAAAGGTTGTTGATGTCCGCCCAGTCGGTCACGATAAGTCCGTCCCAGTTCAAGTCTTTTTTCAGCCATTGGGTGAGGAATTCTTCATTCGCATGGAAAGGCATTCCATTGTCCACGCTCGAATTGACCATTACGCTCAACGCTCCGTCACGTACGGCGGCAAGGAATGGGGCGAAATGTTTTTCGCGCATGTCGCTCCGTGAGATGGATGAAGGCGTGCGGTCCTTTCCCGAAACGGGTACTCCGTAACCCATGTAGTGTTTCATGCAGGCCGCCACGTTGTATTTCCCGATATGGTTCGGGTCGTTCCCCTGGAAGCCTTCTACAGCTGCCTTACCCATCTCGGCGTTTACATAACAGTCTTCCCCGAAGTTCTCCCACATGCGCGACCAGCGCGGGTCACGTCCGAGGTCGACCACAGGGGCGAATGTCCAGGGAATGTTTCCTGCCTTTGTCTCGTAAGCGGATATTCCGGCTTCCCGTTTCACCAGCTCCCGGTTGAAAGTGGCACCCATGTTCACCCCTTGAGGGAACAGGGTTCCTCCCAGTGTATAGGTCGTTCCATGAATCTGGTCCACACCATAGATGCAGGGGATTCCGATTTCCTTCATCGAGACTTCCTGAATCTGCCTGATGGCTTCCGCCCATTTTTCTTTTGTCTGTGCCACGCTTAGAGGTACGTTCAGCAGAGAGCCTACCTTGTATTTGCCTATCACGGTGTCGAGTTTCGCCTTGTCAAGCGTGAATCCGTTTTTCTGGCTGGCATCGAAGTCGGTCACTACATCGATGGTAATCTGGCACATCTGTCCGATTTTTTCTTCCAGTGTCATCTTGTCCAGCCATTGCTTGATGTTTTCTTCGATTTGCGGGTCGGACGGGATGGCAGGACTTGCCTTCTGCTGTTGGCAGCCGGTCTGCAACAGGGCACCTGTACATAGCATGGATGCCACTGCGAATTTGGAAATGTTTTTCATGAAATTTTTATCTGTTTTTGGTTTGTAATATACAAATGTAGGGGGAATTTGCCGTTTATGCCGATACTATTTTAGCAGATAGTCCGCATTTCCGGCTGCGGATGCTCCAATCGCTCCCCCGTCTGCAAAGATAGTCTTTTTCCCGTATCCTCCTACAGATTCTCCGTTGCATGGATATTGAAAATGAGGGGGCGTATGTTTCGCTTTGATGCTCCGATTGTTGAATAGGAGAGGCAGGAAACAAAACGGGCATCGTCCGGTAACATTTTATCATGTTACATAACAAACTCTCATGTTCCTGAAACGAATCAGTCAGTACCTATATAATAATATTCCGTAATTTTGCTATTACTGTAAAAGCGGTTTTTAATGCATTTGTTGAATCATTAAACATTTAATTCTTATGAGAAAGACAATTTTGTTTGGACTGGCGGCCGCGATGTTGGTTGCTGCCTGTTCGGAAGAAGATGACTTGCGGCAGGGGATTGCCGGCGAGGGAATCACTTTCACTTCGTCTGTAATGTCACGCGCGACAGACACAAGTTTTGAAGCCGGTGACGCAATCGGTGTTTCCATGTATACGGAGAGCGGTTTTGTAGGGAATGCCACCAATGTGCAGTATACCACTGCGGACGGAAGTGGATTTACTTCCACAAACCCGATGACCTGGGAAGCTGCAGGTAGTGCGGAAACTGTGGATTTTAAAGGGGTATATCCGTATAAGGCTGATGCGGTAGCTGATGGAATCTATTCATTTACTCTTGCAACAGGAGAGGGAGCTTCGTTGAGTGATAATGATGTGATGTATTCTTCAATGACTGATGTGACAGTCGGTGCAAAGAATGTCGACCTGACTTTCACGCACAAGCTGGTAAAGGTGGTCATGCAGGTTTATGATCAGAACAGAAACCTTTTGCCCGGTGCAACGGTAAAAATAAACAACCAGCAGACAAGCGGTGCGTTGAATTTGGCTGACGGTACGGTGGAAGGTACCGGTACTGCCGATGCGACCTTGAATTTTGCAAGCAATCCTGAGGTAGAAGGGGAATATCAGACAATCGTAATGCCTTCTGCCGCAACGCAAGGAAGGGTGATAACAATCACTTATAACAATGTAGACTATCCTTGTCCGGTAGATATCTACGCTTTTGAGTCAGGAAAAAAAGTCATATTTTCGGCTACTCTCAACCCGGATGGAACCGTTTCACCAGGCGAAACAGTCATTGTTTCTGCCAATGTTGACGATTGGGAAGAAGAAAAGGTTAACAGCGGATGGATATTTGGTGAAGGAGAAAGTTTTGAGATTCAGGGAAAGATTTCTTATCAGTTATTGAGTGAACCTGCTGAACTGACGATAGAAGGTTCCCATTTTGGAGACTTTAGGGGACAACTGAACGCAACTGATGTCTATAGCCTCAAATATACACGGACAGATGCTGCAAATGATGCTACTATTACGATATCTGATAAAAGCTATACTTTGCAGGAGGGGTTAACTTCTGGTACACTCTTAATAGCTGCTGGGGATAATACGTCAGGCATTGATGTGTCTTCGAATGATTCAGGCATTATGCTGACGAGTGTTTTGGTTTATACTAATGAAAACATTGGTTTCCCTATTACGCTTTGGACCGGTGATGGAACAGCCGGAAACGGAATTGCTGGCGAGGAAGGATTAGAAAATGCAGGCTATAGGCCGATTATGGCGCGTATTAAACTTAGTGATGAACAATTGAAGTTCTTTGTTCCAGGTGCCATTTTACGATGCTATTTCGGTGAAGGGGTAACTGAAGAATCCCAAGCTGAGTTATTGTGGTTAGGGACTTTGCGTATGCATTTTAATGGAAGTTTAGGTTCGTTTGATATTAATAGTCATAGTTTGATAAATGTTGTGACTCTTTCAATGTGTGATGAAGTAGCTGTAAATAATGGTGAAATGATTTTTGAGAAGGATTGGAGTGAATTGTCTTTACAATTAAACCGCATTGAATTGGTGCCGAATACTGATGAAGAAAGTAATTATTCTAATTTGCTATGGTGCCATATGATTGAGCAAGAAGAGATAGGAATAGTGGATGATGGTGATTGTTGGTTGCACTATGGCACTTTAAAGATGGGAGTTCCTGCTTCTTTAAAATCAGGGGATATTATTAAAGTTACTTACGTTAGTGCTTCTGAAGGTGCATATTTTGAAGGAGTGCCAGAACCACAAGGTGATGAGGCTGTAATTTTTAACAAGCAAATAGAGACAGAAGGGGATGGTGTAGCTGAAATTGCTGTTGATGAGGATATATGCCAAAGATTGTTAGAGCTTAGAGAAAATAGAGAGGGACTTGGAATAAAGTCGCTTACTATTAGGGGAGATAATGTTGCAATACACAAAATTCAGCTGGTTCGCGGATCAGGAGAATAAGCAAACAGACTGATTGACAAATAGAAGATGGGGGTATATCCGTAGGGGTACACCCCTATTGTTTTTCTTTTGTCCGGACACGTAGTGAAAATGTGATGAAAATGCAATTGGCATTTGCTTTTTTTCTTTCTTTTTTCTTCTTTTGTACTCTCAAAAAACATTTTTGGTCTATCAGAATGAAAGTACGTTTCCTGTTTATATTAAGTTTTTTGTCGGTTGTGGTTTCATTGTCCGCCCGGAATTTCATGTTCAAGCATCTGGAGGTGGCTGACGGACTTTCCAATAACTCCGTTTATGCCATTCTGAAAGATAAGGACGGCTTCATGTGGTTCGGGACAACTTCCGGACTGAACCGTTATGACGGATATCGTTTCAAGGTCTACCGGCATCTTGCTGAAGATTCGACATCCATCCCCGACAATTATATAACCGGCCTGATGGACGCTCCCGATTTCCTGTGGGTACGGTTGAGTACGGGATATGCATTGTTCGACAAGACAAAAGACCGGTTTAATAGAAATCTGGAAGAGTTTATGAGGAGTATAGGAAGCAAGATGAAAGAACCGGAATACGTGTATGTCGATTCGTCGGAAAACACGTGGCTCAGTGTGCCGTCTGAAGGCTTTTACCGGGTAAGCAAAGACAGGCAGGTACAGTTCCGGTCTCTGCATGCCTTGAAGCTTCCTGATTACGGAGTCAATGCCATAGCCGAATGCTGTGACGGGATTCTCCTGCTTTATGCTTCGGGAAGGATGGTGTGTCTGGACTTTTCGGATATGAAGGTGAGATGGATAAAGGATGACATTGAAAAACAGGTGAAAGACAGAACGGCACGTTTCTCTTTCTTTGTGGACAGGGACAACTGCGTGTGGATAAGTTGTGTGAACGGTCTGTGGGCTTATGATGTGCGGGCAGGAAGATGGCTTGCGGATTTAGTAGAGCCATGGAGGAATCAGTCTGATTTTGTCCATTCGGTATCTCAGGACCGGCAGGGAAGAATCTGGATAGGGAAGGATTATGGAGGCATCGATGTCCTCGACAAGAAAACCGGGAAGGTAACCAATGTGGCGAATGACGTGAAGAATCCCCGGAGTTTGTCGCACAACACCGTCTATGCGCTGTATGCTGATCGTAATGGAGTGATGTGGGTGGGAACCTATAAGAAAGGCGTTTCCGTGTATGGGGAAAGCATGTTCAAGTTCAATATGCATGAAGTGGGTGACGTTACCTGCATCGAGCAGATGGATAATGAACGTCTGTGGTTGGGAACGAATGACCGGGGACTCATTTTATGGAACAGAAATACAGGCTTGGTAGAGAGAGCCTATACTTTGGGCTGTCCGGTAGTCTCATTGCAGAAGTCATCTGACGGGCGGTTGTGGATTGGTACATTCAATGGCGGACTTTATTGCATGGAACATGGCCGTCTGCTTCATTATACCCTGTCAGACGGGTTGCTGAACAAGAGCGTTTGGGCATTGGAGGCGGAAGGTTCCAGACTTTGGCTCGGTTTTCTGGAAGGAGGACTTCAGTATATGGATTTGAAGCGGAATGAGTTTCATACCTATAAACAGATTGAAGATATGGTTTCGTCACTGGATGTGACGGAAGATGACGAACTGGCTGTCGGCATGTTAGGCGGTACGGCTCTGATTGATTTGCGGAATCCTGACAAGTGCTATCGGGTGGGGAGTGATGACAGGATTGAGAGAGGCGGAACAGACAGGTATGAGGTGAATCAGGTGTATAGTGACAGCCGTGGTCTGATATGGATTGCCACTCGCGGTAATCTGAAAGTCTATGACAAGAAAGCCCATTCCGTAAAAGTCTTTCCGGGCATAACGGGTGTGTCGGGTGAAATCATATCCGGAATAACGGAAGACCGTAATCACGACATGTGGATTTCTTCTACACGTCAGATAGTGCATCTGAAAGTCTCCGGGGACAGCCGCAGAGGATATGCGTTCGAGCCGCGCGTGTATAATGAAAAGGACGGTCTGCAGAACTGCGACTTCAATCTGCGGGCGATAAAGACCTTGCAGGACGGCACGATTGTGGCCGGCGGACTTTATGGGCTGAATGTGTTCAATCCCGATGAAATGCGTTATAACAAAGTACTTCCCAAGGTGATGTTCTCGACTCTTTATTTGTTCGACAAGGAAGTGAAGACCGGAGAAAAGTATGACGGACGTGTAATCCTTCCGGGGGACTTGAACCGGTTCAGGAAGATTGAACTGGACTATGACCAGAATATCTTTACCGTGGAGTTTGCTTCAGACAACTTCAATCTGCCGGACAAGACAACCTACCAATATAATCTGAAGGGGCTGGGAGACGGATGGCTCGTCCTTCCTGCAGGGATAAACCGTGTGACTTTCACCAGTCTTGCTCCCGGAACATATACGCTGAATGTGAAGGCGACAAACAGTGACGGATATGAAGGCAGGGATGTCGCCCGCCTGACGATTGTGGTGCATCCTCCTTTCTGGCTTGCGTGGTGGGCATGGCTGTGTTATGCGCTCGTTTTTGTGTCGCTGCTGTTTCTTGCCCGCAGGCATATCCTGCGAAGGGAGCGCGAGAAGTACCGTATGCAGCAGATAGAACATGAGGCGGCTAAGAATGAGGAGGTGAATCAGATGAAGTTCCGTTTCTTCACGAATATCAGTCATGAGCTCCGGACTCCGCTGACCCTGATTATCGCTCCGCTGGAAGAACTGCTGGCACAGGAGAAGGATGAGTCGCGTAAATCGGTGCTGACGCTGATGTACCGGAATGCAAGGCGGCTGTTGATGCTGGTCAATCAGTTGCTCGATTTCCGGAAAGGGGAGATGAGCGGACATCAGCTGTCGTTGGCGGAGGGAGACATTGTGTCGTATGTCCGTGAGGTCTGCAATTCTTTTCTGCTGATGGCTGACAAGAAGCATATCCGTTTCTCTTTCTTTTCCGGAGTGGAAAGCTTTTCGATGGCCTTCGATGTGGACAAAGTGGGGAAAGTGGTGATGAACCTGCTTTCAAACGCGTTCAAGTACAGTCCCGACGGTGGACGTGTGACCGTGATGATGGAGCGTGTGGAGGGTGAAAAGGAGATGATGGAGATAAAGGTTTCCGACACGGGAATCGGCATTCCTGATGCGGATAAAGAGCATGTCTTCGAGCGTTTCTACCAGACTGACCATAAGGGTATGGAGGAGACGACGGGCAGCGGAATCGGGTTGAGTCTGGTGCGTGATTTCGTCCGTCTGCATGAGGGGACGGTGGAAGTGTTCGACAACATAGGGACAGGGACCGTGTTTGTGGTACGCATTCCGGTAAGACATGTGGATGTCATGGCCGAACTGCCGAAACCTGTTGTGGTGCAGTCGGATGCAGATGGTGTATCGGAGCAGGTTGTGGAGCAGACCGACCGCAGCAGTTTCCCGCTTCTGCTCGTTGTGGACGACAAAGAGGACTTCCGCATGTTCATGAAGCACAGCCTTGAGCTGCAGTATCGTGTGGAGACGGCTTCGGACGGAGAACAGGCATGGAAGATGATTCAGGAGAAGGAGAGCCGTCCGGACCTTGTAATCAGTGACGTGATGATGCCGGGTATGGACGGGAACGAACTGTGCCGGATGATTAAGTCGGACAAGCGGACATCGCATATCCCCGTAATCCTGCTCACTGCCCGTCAGGGGGATGAGTCGAAGGTAGAGGGACTTGAAACGGGTGCGGACGACTATGTGACCAAGCCGTTCAATATGATTGTTCTGGTCCTGCGTATCCGTAAGCTGATTGAGCTGAGCCATTACCGCCAGGTCACCCATGCGACGATTGATCCGGCTCCGAGCGATATCGTGATTACTTCCCTCGACGAGAAGCTGATAGAGAAGGCGGTCAAGTATGTGGAGGACAATATATTCCGGAGTGACCTTTCTGTTGAAGAGCTGAGCCGTGCATTGGGGATGAGCCGTGTGCATCTGTACAAGAAGCTGCTGCAGATAACGGGGAAGACTCCGATTGAGTTCATCCGCGTAATCCGTTTGAAAAGAGCCGCACAGTTGTTGCGTGAAAGCCAGCTTCGTGTGTCGGAGGTGGCATATGAAGTCGGCTTCAACAGCCCGAGGTATTTCAGTACGTACTTCAAGGAAGAGTTTGGTGTACTTCCCTCCGTCTATCAGGAGCAGGAGGGAAAATGAACCGTCTTGAGGTTTAAAATAAAAAACAACCTTCATTTTGTCATCCTGAGCGTCCGTTTTCCATGGAAAACCTATTCGATAGTGACGGGTATTGTCTAAGGGAACGCAAATGAATAATTCCGCAGACATCCATGCGAAATCACAAGCTGATGCATACGGGATGTTTTGCTTCTTTCCCTTAGATTTGCAACATGCCATTACTTTTGGCGGTCAAATTCTGTTCCGACACACTTCCAGGCAATTTTTTCAGTAGCGGAAGGCCGGAGTTGTCTCCGGACAAAATCCGTTATGTCTCGGTAAAATCTCTGTCTTTAGGCTAAAGATACATATCTTTAGGTTAAAGACACATATCTTCAGCTTAAAGATACATATATTTAGGTTAAAGATAGAGATTTCATGAGGGAATGTCCGGCTTTGTAGGGGATGAATCCGGTTATTTACTTCAGTCTGTGAGGGAAAAGGGCGTACATAACAAATCATACCCTAAACGGAAACATATTAGACGGTCGGTGGCTAAATGGAGGTGTTGTATGTAACATTTGGACTCGCGGGTTTGGCGGATAACTTCTACTTTTGTATGGGAAAAAAGAATTGACGTTTAACTTTAATATCAGTTGGATATATGGATATGAAAAACATTTCTTATTGTCTGCTGGCCGGTCTGTTGCTCGGCTCATGTTCCGGCGTTTATGAGGAGACAGATAATGGAGTGATTGTGAAAGTACAGCGGAAAGGAGATACGGGCGTGCGTATGGTCCGCCTGCAGGTGATGGGCGACAAACTTGTCCACGTGTCGGCGACACCGGAAAGCAGGTTCGCCGACCCCCAAAGTCTGGTTGTGGTTCCGCAGAAGGAACAGACGCCGTTCGGTGTGGAGCAGAAAGGAGATACGGTGACGGTCGTTACTTCCGAACTCCGTGCTTCCGTACTTGCATCGACCGGGGAGGTCTGGTTTACAGATGAAAATGGGAACATGATTCTTCAGGAAAACAAGGGAGGCGGCAAGACGTTCACCCCTATAGAGGTGGAAGGGACCAGAGGCTATACTATCCGTCAGGTTTTTGAGTCACCGGACGATGAGGCTTTCTACGGACTGGGACAGCATCAGTCGGATGAGTTCAATTACAAGGGAAAGAATGAAGAACTCTTCCAGTACAACACGAAGGTTTCCGTTCCGTTCATCGTTTCCAACAAGAATTACGGCGTGCTTCTTGACAGCTATTCGCTCTGCCGTTTCGGCAATCCGAACGATTATTCCCAGTTGGGGGATGTGTTCAAGCTGTATGACAAGGACGGAAAAGAGGGAGCGATAACAGGTACTTATGTCCCCGCTCCGGAATCGGGTGCCGGGACATTGGTCCGCCGGGAGGACTCGCTTTATTTTGAGCATCTGGTCAGAGGCGACCTGAATCATGTGGTGAATTTGCCGGAAGACTTTCCGCTGTATGGCTCAAAGGTCACTTATGAAGGGGAGATTGAACCTTCGCAGAGCGGGGAATTCAAGTTCATCCTCTATTATGCAGGCTATACCAAAGTGTATATCGACAACAAACTGGTGGTTCCGGAGCGCTGGCGCACGGCATGGAATCCGAACAGCTATAAGTTCTCCGTGAATCTGGAGGCCGGAAAGCGTGTGCCGTTGAAGGTGGCATGGAATCCGGACGGAGCGGTTTCTTATTCCGGGTTGCGTGTGTTCAGTCCGGTTGACCCGAAAGAGCAGGGCAAACAGTCGTGGTGGAGTGAAATGACTCCTCAGCTGGACTATTATTTTGTCGCCGGTGACGATATGGATGATGTAATCAGCGGTTACCGTACCTTGACAGGCAAGTCTCCCATCATGCCTAAATGGGCGATGGGCTATTGGCAGAGCCGGGAGCGTTACAAGTCGCAGGATGAAATGTTGGGTGCGTTGAAAGGTTTCCGTGACCGGAAAATTCCGATAGACAACATTGTGCTCGACTGGAGCCACTGGCCGGAAAACGCATGGGGAAGCCATGAGTTCGACAAGGCACATTTCCCGAATCCGAAAGCGATGGTCGATTCCATTCATGCAATGCACGGGCACATAATGGTGTCCGTATGGCCGAAGTTCTATACCACGACCGAGCATTACAAGGAATTTGACAGGAACGGCTGGATTTATCCGCAGTCCGTGAAGGACAGCCTGAAGGATTGGATTGGCAAAGGGTACACATACGGCTTCTATGACGCATACAGTGCCGAGGCACGCAAGCTGTTCTGGAAACAGATGTACGAACACTATTATCCGTTGGGCATCGATGCCTGGTGGATGGATGCCAGCGAACCGAATGTACGCGACTGTACGGATTTGCAGTACCGTAAGGACTTGTGCGGGCCTACGGCATTGGGTCCGTCGGCGGAATATTTCAATGCGTATGCGCTGATGAACGCGGATGCCATCTACAACGGGCAACGGGGTGTGGACAACAACAGGCGTGTCTTTCTGCTGACCCGTTCGGGCTTTGCCGGCTTGCAGCGTTATTCCACCGCTACATGGAGCGGTGACATCGCGACCCGTTGGGAAGATATGAAGGCACAGATTTCCGCCGGTCTGAATTTTGCAGTCAGCGGAATTCCCTATTGGACAATGGATATAGGTGGCTTCTGTGTAGAGAACCGTTATGTGGCGGGACAACAGCAATGGAACGAAACGAGGACGGAAAATGCCGACTATAAAGAATGGCGCGAACTGAATACGCGCTGGTTCCAGTTCGGAGCGTTCTGTCCGCTGTATCGTGCACACGGTCAATATCCGTATCGTGAGCCGTGGGAGATTGCCCCCGAAGGTCATCCCGCCTACAATTCCATTGTTTATTATACAAAGTTACGCTACAATATGATGCCGTATATTTATTCGTTGGCGGGCATGACGTGGTTCAAGGACTATACCATCATGCGTCCGCTGGTGATGGATTTTACAGCTGACACGAATGTAAACAATATTGGTGACCAGTTCATGTTCGGTCCTGCTTTCATGGTTTCTCCCGTTTACTGTTACGGAGACCGCAGCCGTGAGGTGTACTTCCCGAAGTCGGAAGGCTGGTATGACTTCTATACAGGGAAATATCAAAAAGGTGGAGTGAAAGCCGAGGTGGAGGCACCTTATGAACGCGTTCCGCTATATGTGCGTGCAGGTTCTATCGTGCCGTTCGGCGAAGACATCCAATATACGGACGAGAAGCCGGCTGACCATATCAGGCTGTATGTGTATCAGGGAGCGGACAGCGAGTTTACACTCTATGAAGATGAGGGCGTGAACTATAACTACGAAAAGGGAATGTATGGGATGATTCCGATGGAATATGACGATGAAACCCGTACTTTGACAATCGGCGAACGCAAAGGTTCGTTCCCTGGCATGTTGGAGGAGCGCACGTTTACGGTGGTTGTAGTTAATGAGGACAAGCCGCAGGCTTTTGATATTAATGCAAAAGGCATTGAAGTAAAGTATACGGGAAGCGCACAGACTGTGAAATTGTAATATTATAGGATTTGTTTATATGGTTAATAGATTAGTGTTGTTTGTGTCGGGAATCTGCTGCATGTTTTTTATGGCATGTGGCACATCTCCCGATGTTCCTCGTGAACGAATTGATTTTACCGAAGGCTGGCGTTTCCGATTGGGAGACACTCCAGAAGCTGCCGATGCAGACTTTGTGGACGAGGAGTGGAGGATGTTGAATCTCCCCCATGATTGGGCCATAGAGGGTGATTTCAGTAAAGATAATCCGTCCGGAACGGGGGGCGGTGCGCTTCCCGGAGGTGTCGGATGGTATCGAAAGACTTTTGTCCCTGAAAAGTCCGATGTGGACAAGAAAATCCGGATTGTATTTGATGGCGTCTATATGAATTCGGATGTGTATCTTAACGGGGTCCTGCTGGGGCATCGTCCTTACGGCTATATCACTTTCAGCTATGACCTCACCCCACATCTGAAATGGGGAGAGAAGAACGTGCTGGCCGTGCGTGTGGACAATTCGGAACAGCCCAATTCCAGATGGTATTCCGGCTGCGGCATCTATCGGAATGTATGGCTCGTGAAGACGGCTCCCGTGCATGTCGGCGAATGGGGAACTTATGTGACCACTCCTGTGGCGAATGAGTCGGAAGCGGTGGTGGACGTACAGACAATCGTCTCTAATGAAACGGATGAAAGTACCCAGATTACTGTCTGTTCGTCATTGTTCGATGCGGAAAACAAGTGTGTGGCCAAAGCCGATACATTATGCACGGTCGGCGGAGGAACGGACACAATAACCGTACAACAGCTGAAAGTGGCAAGTCCGCAGCTTTGGGGAATAGAGGAACCTTATCTTTATACACTGGTGACGGAATTGTTTGACGGAGACCGCTGCGTAGACCGTTACGAGACTCCGGTGGGCATCCGTACTTTCAGCTTTGACGCGGAGAAAGGCTTTTCCCTCAATGGAAAGCCGATGAAAATAAACGGAGTGTGCATGCATCATGACTTGGGTTGCCTGGGCGCAGCGGTGAATATTCGTGCCATCGAACGCCAGCTGGAGATTCTGAAAGAGATGGGATGCAATGGCATACGCTGCTCCCACAATCCCCCGGCTCCGGAGTTGCTCGACTTGTGCGACCGTATGGGATTCATTGTGATGGATGAGGCATTTGATATGTGGCGCAAAAAAAAGACAACTCACGACTATTCCCGTTATTTCAACGAATGGCATGAGCGGGACTTGCGCGATTTCATTCTGCGTGACCGCAACCATCCTTCCATTTTCATGTGGAGCATCGGAAATGAGGTGCTGGAGCAGTGGAGTCATGCTGATGCGGACACTCTGAGTCTGGAGGAGGCGAACCTGATACTGAACTTCGGGCATTCGAAGGATATGTTGGCAAAGGACGGGGAGATGAGTGTGAATTCGTTGCTGACAAAGAAATTGGCTGATATAGTGAAACAGCTCGACCCGACACGCCCTGTTACGGCAGGATGCAATGAACCGAATCCGTTCAACCATCTGTTCCGGTCGGAGGCGCTTGACATTATAGGTTACAACTATCATAATGTGAATGTCCCGGACGTACCTGCAAATTTTCCTGGGAAGCCTTTCATCATTACGGAGAGTAATTCGGCGTTGGCTACCCGGGGGTATTACCGGATGCCGAGCGACAAGGTGTATATTTGGCCGGAAAGATGGGGCAAGCCGTTTGCTGATTCCAGCTATTCGTGCTCTTCTTATGACAATTGCCATGTACCTTGGGGGAATACACACGAGGAAACCATCAAGCTGATACGTGACAATGACTTTATCAGCGGACAATATTTGTGGACAGGGTTCGACTATATAGGCGAGCCTACTCCGTTCGGATGGCCTGCACGCAGTTCCTATTTCGGTGTTGTCGATTTGGCGGGCTTCCCGAAGGACGCTTATTATCTTTACCAGTCGGAATGGTCGGACAAGCAGGTGCTTCATCTGTTCCCGCACTGGAACTGGAAGGAAGGCCAGGACGTGGATATGTGGTGTTATTATAACAATGCGGACGAAGTGGAGTTGTTCGTTAACGGGAAGTCGCAAGGTGTGAGGTCAAAGACTCCGGACTGTCTGCATACAGTGTGGAGAGTCAGGTTTGAGCCGGGAAGTGTGAAGGTTGTAGCCCGAAAAGCCGGGAAGATTGTAGGCGAGAAGGAACTTCGTACAGCAGGCGAACCGGCTCGGATTCGTCTGACTCCCGACCGTTCGCAGTTGGCTGCAGACGGAAAAGATTTGAGCTTCATAACAGTAGAGATTCTGGATAAGGACGGGAACTTATGTCCGAATGCCGATAATCTGGTAAACTTCAACGTGAAAGGAGATGCTTTCATTGTCGGGGTGGATAACGGAAATCCGATTTCAATGGAGCGTTTTAAGGACAATAAGCGTCGGGCGTTTTATGGAAAATGTCTGGTTGTAGTTCAGAATAAAGGAAAGAAGGGCATGGCGCATTTAATGGCTACGTCTGACGGGTTGCGGCCGGCTGATGTGGAGATTGCGATTGACTGATTCAACGAATTACATAGATTCATAAAAAATAAAAAAGAGAAATAGTCATGAATTTAAGAGCAAGGAAATTCTGGACCTTTTTCGGATTGCTGGCCCTGGGTCTTTCTGTATCGGCGGAGACAGGCAAACGGAATGAAGAGTCCTTGTTGAAACCTCGTATTGTCGTCTTGACAGATATTGCTCCGGCTGATGTTGAGCCTGATGACATGGAATCCATGGTCCGCTTGTTGGCTCATGCAGATATGTTTGAGATAGAAGGACTGGTCGCTACAGGCGGATGGAATATCTGTGGCGGTATCTATCCCGAAAGTTGGATGGACAGTTTGTTGACGGTCATCGACGCTTATGAAAAAGATTTACCCAATCTGATGAAGCGGTCGGAGCAGGAAGACTTTTTACCGGAAAAGCAGGAGAACGGAAAGCAGGAATTGGGCTATTGGCCCACTGCCGGTTATCTGCGCAGTAGGACGGTGTTGGGAAGCAGAGGGCTGGGAATAGAACGGATTGGTGAAGGCAATGATTCTCCGGGAAGTGACTTGATAATCAAGTTAGTTGATGAAGAGGATAGTCGTCCTTTATGGATTACTGTATGGGGTGGTGCCAACACATTGGCACAGGCTGTGTGGCGGGTCAGAAAGGAACGGAGCGAATCGGAAGTGCATAAGTTTCTGGATAAACTGTGTGTATATACGATTACAGATCAGGACGTATGTGGGGGGCCTCCTGTAGATTATGCGTTCAGTTCCCATCAATGGCTGCGCAAGACTTGCGGAAAGGAGCTGCGTTTCTTCTGGGATGAAAGTGCCTGGCTTGTGCAGAACACGCTTGGAAGTATGAATTGGGATGAATATGCCACCCATATACAGGGACATGGCCATTTAGGAAAGGTCTATCCGAAAAACAAATATGGAGTAGAAGGGGATACGCCTTCTTATCTGCATGTCTTTCCCAATGGGTTGAATAATCCTGCTGTGGGCAATCAGGTGGGTTGGGGCGGCTATTTCTGTTGGGCGCTTTCGCCTGACAGCCTGACGGAGTGTTACACCAATGCAGCTCCGGATGTTAAAGCTGTATCCGAGAAATACGAGAAATATTTTTATCCGGCCATCTTTGCTGATTTTGCGGCCCGGATGGATTGGGCGGCTTACGGAGAAGGAAATCATAATCCGTCTGTCTGCATAAATGGCGAAAGAGGTTTGGAGTCGGTCATGGTTTCTCCGAAAGTGGGTCGGAAAATACGGTTGGATGCATCTGAATCTTTTGATGCGGATAATGATTCATTGGCATATCATTGGTGGATATTGCCGGAGGCCGGTACCTATACAGGCCGTATGGATATTATGCAGGCCGACAGGTCTGTTGCAATCTTGGGTATACCACGGGATGCGGCAGGTAAGGAAATACATGTGATTTGTGAAGTGACGGACAATGGTTCTCCTGCACTGACTGGGTATAGGAGGGTGATTATACGTCCGGTTAATTAGTTTGTGTGATTGCATATAGCAAGTTACTCCCATTTTAAAGACTGAAAAAACTTCATTGGCTTTGGAAAAAAGATAGTTACACTTACTATTCGTCTTGATATGCTGAAATACTTTAATAACAGAAAACATGAATGACAAACTTAGTCTAGCAAGTTCAAGTTGTATATAGATACTTAGGGATATTCAGTAAATGTCCCTAAAAAGTAAGATGGCATATAAAGTCGATAGAGTATAATCACTTTATATGCCATTATTATTGCCCTTTTTCTGTGTTTTTTCATATAATCCTATCTGTTGGACATGATGTTCCGGAAGAAGTCTGATGACCTCTTCTGCTCCTGTCTGTAAAATCATGTCATGCCGCTTTAG
>NZ_JANRHN010000041.1:0-29332 GCF_024733745.1 Bacteroides sp. ET225
AAAGAAGGTGTGCTTTTTGACACACCTTCTTTTATCGTGTATAAAACGAATCCGTTATTCAGCCTTAGGTGCTTCTTCCTGTGCAGGAACAGCAGAAACCTCTTCTGAAGCTTCAGCAGCCGAAGTTTCTTCAGCCGCTTTAGCTTCAACAGCTGCAGAAGATTTCTTCGAACGACGAGTACGTGTCGTTTTCTTAACTGCTGCCTTAGCCATATTTTCATCGAAATCTACCAACTCGATAAAACACATTTCAGCAGCATCACCCAAACGATGGCCGGTTTTGATAATACGAGTATAACCGCCCGGACGATCACCGATCTTTACTGAAATTTCTTTGAAAAGTTCTGTAACAGCATATTTGTCCTGCAAATAGCTGAATACAACGCGACGCGAATGAGTAGTATCCTCCTTTGATTTCGTAATCAGCGGCTCAACATACTTTCTCAGAGCCTTCGCCTTTGCGACAGTCGTAGTAATTCTTTTATGCTTAATCAAAGAACATGCCATATTAGCCAACATTGCATGTCTATGAGAAGCGGTACGACCTAAATGATTGAATTTTTTATTGTGTCTCATTTTTTATTCTTTATCTAATTTATACTTAGAAATATCTGTTCCAAACGAAAGATTCAGACTCTCAAGCAAATCATCAAGCTCAGTGAGCGATTTCTTACCGAAGTTACGGAACTTCAACAGATCGGTTTTATTGAACTGTACCAAGTCGCCAAGCGTTTCCACATCGGCAGCCTTCAAACAATTCAAAGCACGAACTGACAAGTCCATATCAACCAACTTAGTTTTTAACAATTGGCGCATATGCAAAACTTCTTCATCAAATTCCTCATTGCCGTCTGCATCAGATGTTTCAAGAGTAATCTTCTCATCCGAGAACAACATGAAGTGATAAATCAGAATCTTAGCAGCCTCTTTCAACGCCTCCTTCGGATGAATGGAACCATCTGTTGTAATTTCAAGGATCAGCTTTTCATAATCGGTCTTCTGTTCAACACGATAATTTTCAACTGAATACTTTACATTACGAATAGGAGTATAGATTGAATCGATAGGTATTACATTAACATCGGTGCAGAATTCGCGATTTTCATCAGCGGGCACATATCCGCGGCCTTTGTTAATGGTAACATCCATCTGAATAGTTGCTTTTGAATCTAAATGGCAAATAACTAATTCAGGATTTAACACTTCAAATCCGGTCAAATACTTACCTATATCACCTGCCTTAAACTCAGTAGAATTCTCAACGGTAATGCTCACCTTCTCATTTTCGAATTCCTCAACTATCTGCTTGAATCTGACTTGCTTCAGATTCAAGATAATGTTAGTTACATCTTCCTTAACGCCTGGTATGGTAGCAAATTCATGCTCAACGCCATCAATGTGTATCGTATTGATGGCATATCCCTCCAGAGAAGAAAGGAGAATACGGCGTAAAGCATTACCTACGGTAATACCGAAACCGGGCTCAAGCGGACGAAATTCAAATTTTCCGAATTTTGAATCCGCTTCCAACATTAATACTTTATCAGGTTTTTGAAATGCTAATATCGCCATGAAATTAATTATTATTTAGAGTACAATTCAACGATCAAGTGTTCTTTAATGTTTTCAGGAATGTCTGCTCTTTCAGGAATATGCAACAGCTTACCTGTCTTTGAGTTATCATCCCATTCCAACCAAGGGTATTTGCTATGATTGAATCCAGCCAAAGAATCTGCAATCACTTCAAGCGACTTGGATTTTTCACGAACACCTATCACCTGACCCGGCTTAACTGCAAATGAAGGAATACCAACTACCTTTCCATCCACAGTAATGTGTCTGTGGTTAACCAGCTGACGCGCTGCAGCACGAGTAGGCGCAATACCCAAACGGAACACAACGTTGTCCAAACGACATTCAAGGCTTTGAAGCAACAGCTCACCGGTAATACCGTTTTTACGGGCTGCCTTTTCAAACAGATTACGGAATTGTCTTTCGAGAACACCGTAAGTATATTTAGCTTTTTGCTTTTCAGCCAACATGATACCGTATTCAGAGGTCTTTCTGCGACGAGAATTTCCATGCTGACCGGGAGGATAGTTTTTCTTTGACAAAACTTTATCAGCTCCGAAAATTGCCTCACCGAATCTACGGGCAATTTTTGATTTTGGTCCAGTATATCTAGCCATTTTTCTTCTAATTTAATTGTTAAAATGAACTCAATTTGTTGCAGCCGCGATTACAGAAAGGAAATGCAATCCATTAAACAAAATCAAGTTACATCTGAAAACAGGTTATCTTAATTACACTCTTCTTCTTTTCGGAGGACGACAACCATTGTGTGGCAATGGAGTAACGTCAACAATTTCAGTAACTTCAATACCCGCACCATGAACAGTTCTGATAGCAGACTCACGTCCGTTTCCAGGACCTTTCACATAAGCTTTAACCTTTCTCAGGCCCAAATCATACGCCACCTTTGCGCAATCCTGAGCAGCCATCTGCGCTGCATAAGGAGTGTTCTTCTTGGAACCTCTAAATCCCATCTTTCCTGCTGAAGACCAAGAAATCACCTGACCTTCATTGTTTGCTAAAGAAATAATGATGTTGTTGAATGAAGAATGAACATGCAACTGTCCATTTGCATCAACCTTGACATTTCTTTTTTTAGCTGCGACTGTTTTTTTTGCCATATCAACAATTATTATTTAGTAGCTTTTTTCTTATTTGCAACTGTTTTCTTTCTTCCCTTACGCGTACGCGCATTGTTTTTTGTGCTCTGTCCTCTCACGGGAAGGCCAAGACGGTGACGTATGCCACGATAGCAACCAATATCCATCAAACGTTTGATGTTCAACTGGACTTCGGAACGTAAATCACCCTCAACTTTGTACTCAGCGCCTATAATCTCACGAATTTTAGCCGCCTGCTCATCGGTCCAATCCTTAACTTTCAGGTCACGGTCAATGCCGGCCTTATCCAAAATTTTTGCTGAACTGCTGCGTCCGATACCATAAATGTATGTTAACGCAATCTCACCTCTTTTGTTCTGAGGCAAATCTACACCAACTATTCTTATAGCCATATACTACAAATTATTTTTTTTGCAAAAATAATAAATTATCCTTGACGTTGTTTATACTTAGGATTTTTCTTGTTAATAACATACAAACGGCCCTTACGTCTAACAATTTTGCATTCCGGCGTACGTTTCTTTAATGATGCTCTTACTTTCATATCTTTCTATTCTTTTATTTGTATCTAAAAACGATTCTTCCTTTCGACAAATCATAAGGTGACATCTCTACCTTTACTTTATCTCCAGGAAGTATTTTAATGTAATGCATTCTCATTTTACCAGAAATATGGGCAGTGATCTCGTGTCCGTTTTCCAGTTCAACTCGAAACATTGCGTTAGACAATGCTTCAACAATAACTCCATCTTGTTCAATAGCTGATTGCTTTGCCATATTTAAATTGCTTTATCTCCTAATACTTGTTCTATATACTCAAAAGATGATAAAATCTCAGCCTTACCCAAACCTACAGCAACTGTATGTTCGAAATGAGCCGCCATTTTCTTATCTTGCGTCCTGATGGTCCAGCCGTCATTCATCATATAGATATTACGCTCACCCTGACAAACCATCGGTTCGATAGCGATACACATCCCCCGCTTCAAGAGAGGACCCGTACCTTTTCTTCCGTAGTTTGGCACCGGAGGATCTTCATGCATTTCCTTTCCGATACCATGTCCTACCAATTCGCGGACAACTCCATAGTTGTGTGCCTCGCAACAATCTTGGACAGCACATCCTATATCACCGACTCTGTTGCCATGAACCGCTTTTTGAATCCCGAGATAGAGCGCCTCTTTTGTAGTTCTCAACAGCTTCATCACTTCCTCATCAACCTCACCTACACAAAACGTATAAGCTGAATCACCGCAAAACCCATTCAAAGAAGTACCGCAATCAATAGAAACTATATCTCCCTCCTTCAATGGTATGTCATTAGGAATCCCATGAACAACCACATCATTAACGGAAGCACAAATTGAACCTGGAAAGGGAGGCCCATAAGGACTTGTAACCCCCTTAAAGGTAGGAACGGCTCCATTATCGCGAATAAATTCTTCAGCAATCTTATCCAGTTGCTTAGTGGTAACGCCCGGCTTTATGTTTTTTGCCACTTCAGCCAGAGTTCTGCCGACAAGCAGATTACTCTGACGAAGAAGCTCTATTTCATCATCTGTTTTGAGATAAATCATCACAGCATTAAATTAGTAAGCACCGACATTCGCACGTCCCTTGATTCTTCCTGAACTGAGAAGACCATCATAATGGCGCATCAACAAATGACTTTCAACCTGCTGCAGCGTGTCAAGCACAACTCCGACAAGAATAAGCAGTGAAGTTCCGCCAAAGAACTGTGAAAACTCAGCCTGAACGCCAAAGAGGCCGGCAAATGCAGGCAAGATTGCAATGATAGCCAAGAATATAGAACCAGGCAGCGTGATTCTTGACATAATGGTATCAAGATACTCCGCTGTATTTTTGCCTGGTTTGATTCCAGGAATAAAGCCATTATTACGCTTCATATCCTCTGCCATCTGATTTGAGTTGATTGTAATCGCCGTATAAAAATAGGTAAATACAATAATCAATGCTGCAAATACCAGATTGTACCAGAAACTGGTATGATCAATCAACGCTCTGGCTATCCCGCTGGCATTTTCAACGTTCGAGAAACCTACGATAGTAATAGGTATAAACATGATTGCCTGCGCAAAAATAATAGGCATCACATTTGCTGCATTCACCTTCAGAGGAATATACTGTCTGGCTCCGCCGTACTGCTTATTGCCGACGATACGTTTGGCGTATTGAACAGGAACCTTCCGAACCCCCTGAACCAACATAATGGCAGCCGCAATCACAAGCAGAAGGCATACCAGCTCGATAAGGAACATGATGATACCACCGGCACCCGGCGAAGCAAGCCGTGAAACGAACTCACCCGAAAAAGACTGAGGCAGACGAGCAATGATACCAACCATAATGATCAAAGAAATACCATTGCCTATACCCTTGTCTGTAATTCGTTCACCCAGCCACAGTATGAACATGCTGCCACCTGCAAGGATTAAAGTTGAAGTTATAATAAAGAAAGTCCAATCTAATGAAGCATTAAGAGCCGGACCTGCTTGCATCTTTAAATTAATCAGGTATGAAGGAGCTTGGAATACGAGAATAATGATAGTCAGAATACGAGTATACTGATTTATTTTTCTACGGCCGCTTTCACCTTCACGCTGAAGCTTCTGGAAGTATGGTACAGCTATGGCCAGCAACTGAATGACAATTGAAGCCGAGATGTACGGCATAATACCCAGTGCAAAAACTGAAGCATTAGAAAAGGCACCTCCGGAAAACATATTCAACAAGGCAAGAAGACCTTCGCTCGTCTGTTCGTGCAATTTGGACAACATGTCAGGATTTATTCCCGGAAGAACCACGAATGAACCGAACCTGTAAATTGCAACAAACAATATAGTAATGAGGATCCGTTTTCTTAGATCCTCAATTTTCCATATATTTTTTAATGTTTCAATAGATCGTATCATTGAATCAGAGTTTTACTGCATTACCACCTACGGCTTCGATTGCAGCTACCGCACTTTTTGAAAAAGCATTAGCTTCAACATCAAGCTTGATAGTTAAACTACCGTTACCAAGAACTTTCACTAACTGATTAGAAGAAATAATACCTGCTTCAATAAAGTCATTAACACCTACTTTTGTCAGATTCTTAGCTTCTGCAAGTTTCTGAAGAGCATCGAGGTTAACAGCTTTGTATTCAACACGGTTGATATTCTTGAAACCAAATTTCGGAACGCGACGCTGGAGAGGCATCTGACCTCCTTCAAAACCAATCTTCTTTGAATAACCTGATCTTGATTTAGCTCCTTTATGTCCTCTAGTAGAAGTTCCACCCATGCCTGAACCCGGACCACGACCGATACGTTTTCTGGCTTTATTGGAACCTTGAGCAGGACGTAAACTACTTAAATTCATATTGTAAAATCTTTATCTATTAACAATATATTACTTAACCACTTGAACCAAATGACGCACTTTACGAATCATTCCCAAAATAGAAGGTGTATCTTCCACTTCAACTACATGATTCATCTTCTTAAGTCCAAGTGAATCCAAAGTTCTCTTCTGATCGATGGGAGAACCAATTCTACTCTTAATCTGCTTAACCTTAATAGTTGCCATGAATACCTCCTTATCCTCTAAAAACTTTGTCCAAACTGATACCACGAACCTGCGCGATTGTGCGGGCATCTCTCATTTCATTCAAAGCCAGAATTGTAGCTTTAACCAGATTATGAGGGTTGGAAGAACCTTTTGACTTAGCAAGGACATCCGTAACGCCTACACTCTCCAAAACTGCACGCATCGCACCTCCGGCAACAACACCGGTACCGGTAGATGCCGGCTTGATGAATACATTAGCACCGCCAAATTTTGCGGTTTGTTCATGAGGCACAGTACCTTTGATGATAGGAACACGAGTAAGATTCTTCTTGGCAGCTTCTACTCCTTTAGCGATAGCCGCAGTAACTTCACCTGCCTTTCCAAGTCCCCAACCAATGATACCGTCTTCGTTTCCAACGACTACAATAGCAGAAAAGCTGAAAGTTCTACCACCTTTAGTCACCTTGGTCACACGGTTGATGGCAACCAATCTGTCTTTTAACTCAATATCGTTAGTTATCTTAACTCTATTATAAACTGCCATAATCAATTAAAATTTAAGTCCACCGTTACGTGCAGCATCTGCAACCTCTTTTACTCTCCCATGATACAAGTAACCATTACGGTCGAATACGACAGTCGTAATACCAGCTTCCTGAGCTTTCTGGGCAATCAATGCACCCACTTTGGCAGCCTGTTCCTTCTTCGGCATTTTATCCATGCCCAAAGAAGAAGCTGCAGCCAGTGTTGTTCCGCTCAAGTCATCGATGACTTGAACATAAATCTGCTTGTTGCTTCTAAAAACACTCATTCGCGGACGTTCAGGTGTACCTGATATTTTCTTACGAATTCTATATTTGATTCTAATCCGTCTATTCATTTTTGTTGTCATAATAATGCAATTTTATGTGAATTACTTAGCGCCAGCTGATTTACCAGACTTTCTCCGAATTTCTTCGCCAACAAACTTGATACCTTTACCTTTATAAGGTTCAGGCTTACGGAAAGAACGAATTTTTGCACAAACCTGACCAAGCAGCTGCTTGTCACAAGATTCCAATATAATAAGAGGATTCTTATTTCTTTCAGACTTAGTTTCAACTTTAACTTCAGGAGGCAACTGCATAAAGATGTTATGCGTATAGCCCAGAGCGAAATCAATAACGTTGCCGTTATTTGATGCGCGATAACCGACACCTACGAGTTCCAGTTCTTTTCTATAGCCTTTGGACACACCTTCAACCATATTATGAACCAACGCACGATACAGGCCGTGGAAAGCATGACGCTGCTTAGGATTATCCACCAGAGCGTCTTCTCTTTCTTTCAGAATAACATGGCCGTCAACAATTTCAACGCTGATCGAAGGATCCACAAACTGGCTCAACTCACCTTTCGGGCCTTTAACATTCACTACGTTATCCTTAAGAGTAACAGTAACTCCGGCAGGAATAACAACGGGTAATTTACCTATTCTTGACATCGTTTATCCTCCTACATTAATATACAAAGCAAAGAACTTCGCCGCCAATTTTCAGCTTTGCGGCTTCCTTGTTTGTCATGACACCTTTGGATGTAGATAAAATAGCAATACCTAATCCATTAATTACTCTCGGCATGTTTTTATAGCCAGTATACTTACGCATACCCGGAGTAGATACTCTCAGCAGCTTCTTGATAGCATTTTCCTTACTAACTGCATCATACTTCAAAGCTACCTTGATAGTACCCTGAGGACCATCTTCAATAAACTTATAGTTCAGAATGTACCCCTGGTCAAAAAGGATCTTGGTTATTTCCTTTTTCAAATTTGAAGCAGGTACTTCCACAACTCTGTGCTTAGCACTGATTGCATTTCTCAATCTTGTGAGATAATCTGCGATTGGATCTGTTGTCATAAAATAAATTGTTAAATTAATCAGGACTACCCTGACAATATTTAATAAAAAAATTACCAGCTAGCTTTCTTAACGCCTGGAATCAAACCGTTAGAAGCCATTTCACGGAACTGAATACGTGAAATGCCAAACTGACGCATATATCCTCTGGGACGACCTGTCAGTTTGCAACGGTTGTGCAAACGAATCGGGTTGGAATTTCTAGGCAGTTTCTGAAGTTTCTGAGCAGCTTCAAAAGCAGCAACAGGGTCGCCTGAATTCACAATCTTCTTCAACGCAGCACGCTTCTCAGCATACTTTGCAACAAGCTTGGCTCTTTTAACCTCACGAGCCTTCATTGATTCTTTTGCCATAATCTATCAATCTTTTTGTGCGTTTTTAAACGGTAAACCGAATTCCTTCAGCAGCTCATAACCCTCTTCATCTGTTTTGGCAGAAGTAACAAAAGTTATGTTCATACCAAGAATCTTAGTGATATTGTCGATGTTTATTTCCGGGAAAATAATCTGTTCCTCAATACCGAGGGTATAATTACCTTTACCGTCAAACTTACTCTGAATGCCTTTGAAGTCGCGGATACGCGGCAAAGCGACGCGAACCAGTCTTTCAAGGAATTCATACATTCTGTCACGGCGCAAAGTCACCATAACACCGATCGGCATCTGCTTACGCAACTTGAAGTTAGCGATATCCTTGCGTGAAACGGTAGCCACAGCTTTCTGTCCAGTGATGGCAGTCAGCTCGTTAATAGCGACATCAATAATCTTCTTGTCATTAACAGCCATACCCAAGCCCTGATTAATCACAATCTTCTTGAGTACGGGAATTTGCATGGGCGAAGAATACTGGAATTTATTCTTCAACGCAGGAGCAATGCGCTCTGCATATTCTTTCTTAAGGCTTGCAGTATTACTCATCATTTAATCTCCTCTCCTGATTTTTTAGCGTAACGAACAAATGTTCTTCCGTCAGAACTTTCTCTTCTCCCGATACGAGTCGGCTTTCCTGTCTTAGGATCCAACGGGTTCAGATTAGAGATGTGCACAGGGGCCTCCATCTTCACCAAACCACCCTGAGGATTCTTAGCACTCGGCTTAGTTCTCTTAGATACCATATTGATACCTTCAACCACAGCGCGCTGTTCCTTAACGAGAACTTTCAACACACGTCCAGTTTTGCCTTTGTCATCACCGGAGTTCACGTAAACTATATCGCCTTTTTTAATATGTAACTTACTCATTACTTTTGAATCTTTTACAAAATTAAAGTACTTCAGGTGCCAAAGAAACGACTTTCATGTTTACTGCACGCAACTCACGGGCAACGGGGCCGAAGATACGGCTTCCACGAATTTCGCCTGCATTGTTCAGCAAAACGCAAGCATTGTCATCAAAACGAATGTAAGAACCGTCAGCACGACGAATTTCTTTCTTTGTACGTACAATCAAAGCCTTTGATACTGCACCTTTTTTAATATCACTTGAGGGGATGACGCTCTTTACAGAAACGACAATCACATCCCCTACAGAAGCGTAACGTCGCCCTGTTCCGCCGAGTACGCGGATGCAGAGAGCTTCCTTTGCGCCACTGTTGTCACATACTGTAAGTCTGGATTCTGCCTGTATCATAATTATTTAGCTCTTTCAATAATTTCAACCAATCTCCATCTCTTAGTCTTGCTCAAAGGACGAGTTTCCATAATACGGACAGTATCGCCGATCTGGCAGTCATTCTTCTCATCGTGAGCATGATATTTCTTCGTCTTAGCGACGAATTTGCCATAAATAGGGTGTTTCTCCTTAAATCTGGTAGCAACGACAATAGTCTTGTCCATCTTGTTGCTCACTACAACACCCGTTCTTTCTTTTCTTAAATTTCTACCTTCCATGAGACCAATTTTATTTATTAAGTTCTCTCTGACGCAATACTGTCTTCATGCGCGCAATAGTTCTGCGCAAAGTTTTAATCTGAGCAGGATTTTCAAGCGGAGAAATCGCATGATTCAGCAGCATCTGCTTGTAGTTCATCTCCTCTGTCTGCACACGTTCAGCCAATTCGTTAGTCGGCAACTGTCTAATTTCTGCAATCTTCATAACTCATTAAACATTTTGACTTGCGTCGTAATCACGTCTTACAATAAACTTAGTAGTAACTGGAAGTTTCTGAGCGGCAAGACGCAAAGCTTCTTTCGCCACATCAAAGGAAACACCTTCCACCTCAATGAGAATGCGTCCAGGAGTAACAGGAGCCACAAATCCTTCGGGGTTACCTTTTCCTTTACCCATACGCACATCTGCAGGCTTGCGAGTAATAGGCTTGTCAGGGAAGATGCGAATCCAAATCTGACCTTGACGTTGCATATATCTTGTCACAGCAATACGGGCAGCTTCAATCTGACGACCGGTAATCCATCTTGTTTCCAAAGACTTGATACCAAAGCTTCCGAAAGCCAACTGATGGCCTCTCTGGGCGATACCCTTTGCGCTGCCTTTCTGCTGTCTTCTGAATTTTGTCTTTTTCGGTTGTAACATAATTCCTAAAATTCAAATTCGTTAGCGATTGTTGTTTTTCTTTCTGCGGAAATTCTTTCCACCATTGTTGTTGCCGCCACGTCCGCTGTTCTCTTTTGTCTGAACGAAGTTCGGCGCAAGCTCACGCTTGCCATAAACCTCACCGCGGCAAATCCATACCTTGATACCCAACAGACCAACTTTTGTCAAGGCTTCAGCGTGACAATAATCGATGTCTGCACGGAAAGTATGCAACGGCGTGCGTCCTTCCTTATACATTTCAGAACGAGCCATTTCAGCGCCGTTCAAACGACCGGAAATCAAAACCTTGATACCTTCGGCACCCATACGCATCGTGTTAGCGATAGCCATCTTGATGGCACGGCGGTAAGCGATTTTGCCTTCAACCTGGCGGGCGATGTTGTTAGCTACGATCACAGCGTCAAGTTCAGGTTTCTTCACTTCGAAGATATTGATCTGGATATCCTTGTCGGTAATCTTCTTCAACTCCTCTTTCAACTTATCAACTTCCTGACCACCTTTACCAATGATAAGACCCGGACGAGCAGTGCAAACTGTGATAGTCACAAGCTTGAGAGTACGTTCTATTACAATTCTTGAAACGCTGGCTTTTGCAAGTCTGGCATTCAGGTATTTACGGATTTTGCTGTCTTCCAACAAAGCATCACCATAGTTCTTGCCACCGTACCAATTAGAATCCCATCCTCTGATAATTCCTAAACGGTTGCTTATCGGATTAACTTTCTGTCCCATCTAGATCTCAATTTTTATCATTAGTATTCTTTGATCCCACGAACAAAGTCACGTGATTAGAACGTTTGCGAATTCTGTAACCTCTACCCTGCGGAGCCGGTCTCATTCTTTTCAGAGTCACTCCTTCGTCAACAAAAATCGTAGTCACAAACAATTCGCCGTCTTCGGCCTTACGTTCGTTTTTCTGTTCCCAGTTTGCGATTGCAGAGCGCAACAGCTTTTCAAGTCTGATAGAAGCCTCTTTTGTAGAGAACTTCAGCACACCCAGCGCTCTGTTCACCTCCATACCACGAATCATGTCAGCCACAAGGCGCATTTTCCGAGGAGAAGTAGGCACATTCCGCAATTTTGCAAAATACATGGTTTTACGGGCTTCCTTAATTTTTTCAGCCGATATTCTTTTTCTTGCTCCCATTATTTTTATTACTTTTTTGTTTCAACAAGCAATCCTGTCATTATTTTTTCTTGTTACCTGCATGACCACGGAATGTACGTGTCGGAGCGAACTCTCCCAACTTGTGTCCAACCATGTTTTCAGTAACATAAACAGGAATAAATTTGTTACCGTTATGAACTGCAATTGTATGCCCGACAAAATCAGGCGAAATCATTGAAGCTCTGGCCCATGTCTTAACAACTGACTTCTTGCCGCTTTCATTCATCGCAAGCACTTTCTTTTCCAGTTTTACGTCAATATACGGACCTTTTTTTAATGAACGACTCATAAATTACTCAATTAATCAGTTGTTTTTACTTTCTTCTCTCGATTATATACTTAGACGACTGCTTCTTCGGTGATCTAGTCTTCAAGCCCTTAGCATACAATCCCTTACGAGATCTCGGATGACCTCCGGACTGACGACCTTCACCACCACCCATCGGGTGATCAACAGGGTTCATTACCACACCACGGTTGTGCGGGCGACGTCCCAGCCAGCGTGAACGTCCGGCCTTACCCGAAGACTCCAGCGCATGGTCTGAATTCCCGACGCTACCGACAGTAGCTCTACAAGTACATAAAATCTTTCTCAACTCACCTGAAGGCAATTTGATAACGCAATACTTGCCTTCGCGAGAAGTCAACTGAGCAAAATTACCAGCCGATCTTACAAGCACAGCTCCTTGACCGGGGTGCAACTCAATGTTATGAATCACCGTACCCACCGGGATGTTTTCGAGCGGAAGCGTATTACCAATCTCAGGCGCTGCGTCCGGTCCTGACATCAAAGTAGTGCCGACTTGCAATCCATTAGGAGCAATGATGTATCTCTTTTCACCATCAGCATAAAACAGCAAAGCGATACGAGCCGAACGGTTCGGATCGTATTCAATTGTCTTCACGACTGCTGGAACACCGTCTTTGTTTCTCTTGAAGTCAATCAAACGATATTTTCTCTTGTGACCGCCGCCAATATAGCGCATTGTCATCTTTCCGTCGTTGTTACGACCACCTGTAGAACGCATCCCGCGTACAAGAGATTTTTCTGGTACCGATGCAGTAATCTCTTCAAAAGTACCAATAATCTTGTGTCTTTGCCCCGGTGTTGTGGGCTTAAATTTACGTACTGCCATCTTCTATTTAAATATTGCTGTAAAAATCAATAGTGTCGCCTTCCTTCAAGGTTACAATCGCTTTCTTGTAAGCGTTTGCGCGGCCCTTGATAAGGCCGGATTTGGTATAGCGTGTCTTGTTCTTGCCCATATAGCGCATTGTATTTACAGACACAACTGTCACGTTATATAAAGCCTCGATTTCACGCTTGATCTCAAGCTTGTTAGCGTCCGGACGCACCACAAAGCCGAAATGATTCAGCTTGTCAGTAAGGCGCGTCATCTTTTCTGTAACTAGCGGTTTAATGATTATTCTCATAATTCTTCAGCCTCTTTTATTATTTAACCAACGTTTCCTCGATAGCTTTCAACGCATTCTCAGTCACAACAATAGTTTCCGCGTTCAATACAGTGTATGTATTCAGCGCAGAAGCAATTGCCATATTAGTACGCTCTAAGTTACGAGCGGACAAATATACGTTTTTATTCGCTTCCGGCAAAACCATAAGAAGTTTCTTGCCAGTTACTTTCAGATTATTCACAACATTTATAAATTCTTTAGTCTTAGGAGCTTCAAAAGAGAAGTCTTCTACAACTATAATGCTGTTGTTCTGTGCCTTATATGACAGAGCTGACTTGCGAGCAAGAACTTTCAGCTTCTTGTTCAGCTTGAAAGAATAGTCACGAGGCTTCGGACCGAACACGCGTCCGCCACCTACCAAAAGCGGAGAATTGATATCACCGCGGCGAGCACCGCCTCCACCTTTCTGACGACCCAACTTTCTGGTAGAACCACTGACTTCGCTTCTTTCTTTTGACTTGTGAGTACCCTGACGCTGGTTAGCCAAGTACTGCTTCACGTCCAGATAGATAGCGTGATCATTCGGTGTAATCCCGAAAACAGCATCATTCAAGACAGCCTTTCTTCCGGTATCCTCACCCTTAATATTTAATACATTAACTTCCATTATTTCTCAATTATTACGATTGAACCTTTGTAACCCGGAACTGAACCCTTGATCAACAGCAGGTTGTGCTCGGGTATAACTTTTAATACTTGCAAGTTGTGAGTAGTCACTCTGTCACCACCCATACGGCCGGCCATGCGCATTCCCTTAAATACTTTTGCAGGATACGAACAAGCACCGATAGAACCCGGCTTGCGGGCGCGGTTGTGCTGACCGTGTGTGCTCTGACCTACACCACCAAATCCGTGGCGTTTTACAACACCCTGGAAACCTTTACCTTTAGAAGTACCGATAACGTCAACATAAGCTGAGTCGTTGAACAGTTCTACGGTAATTGTGTCACCCAAATTCAATTCTTCTGAGAAATCTTTGAACTCGGCCAAGTGTCTCTTGGGCGTTACTCCGGCTTTCTTAAAGTGACCCATCAGCGGCTTGGTTGTGTGCTTATCCTTCTTGTCCTGGAAGCCCAACTGAACAGCTGCATAGCCATCTTTTTCTACATTTTTAATCTGAGTAACCACACAAGGACCAGCTTCGATAACAGTGCATGGTACATTCTTACCATCAGCACTGAAAACGGATGTCATTCCGATTTTCTTTCCTAATAATCCTGGCATTTCAGTTAATTTTTAATACATTAAACTTTAATTTCTACTTCTACTCCGCTCGGCAATTCCAGCTTCATCAAAGCGTCTACCGTTTTTGCCGTTGAGCTATAAATGTCAATCAGACGTTTGTAAGAGCTCAGCTCAAACTGTTCGCGAGATTTCTTGTTCACGAAAGTTGAACGGTTAACTGTAAAGATACGCTTGTGTGTAGGCAATGGAATCGGACCGCTTACGATAGCACCCGTAGCCTTTACTGTCTTTACGATCTTTTCTGCTGACTTGTCAACCAGATTGTGATCGTAAGATTTCAATTTGATTCTGATTTTTTGACTCATTTGTTTTCCAACATTTAAAATTAATATAACAAGAAAATGAAGCTTGAGGGTTAAGAGTCATTCGCTAACCCTCATCAGCTTCAATTTATTTTTCAGATATTACACCAGATCCGCACGTCCCTTAACTTCCTCGAGCACTGCCTTGGCAATTGAAGAAGAAACCTGCGCATGGTGATCGTAAGTCATTGAAGAGGTTGCACGGCCCGAAGTGATGGTACGCAACGCCGTCACGTATCCGAACATTTCTGCCAGCGGAACCATAGCCTTCACGATGCGGGCACCCGAACGGCTGGTTTCCATACCTTCAACCTGACCGCGGCGCTTGTTCAAGTCACCGATCACGTCACCCATGTTTTCTTCCGGAGTTACAACTTCCAGCTTCATGATCGGCTCCATCAGCACCGGACCTGCCTTAACGCAAGCGTTCTTGTAGGCCTGGATGGCACAGATTTCGAACGAGAGCTGGTCAGAGTCAACCGGGTGGAACGAACCGTCTTTCAGAACGACTTTCAGCGAATCAAGCGGGAAGCCGGCCAACACACCGTTCTTCATGGCTGTCTGGAATCCTTTCTGCACAGAAGGAATGAATTCCTTAGGCACGTTACCGCCCTTCACTTCATCAACGAACTGCAGACCGCCCTGCTTCCAGTCTTCGTCAACCGGGCCTACCGATACAATGATGTCGGCAAACTTACCGCGACCACCCGACTGCTTCTTGTAAACCTCACGAAGTTCAACTGTCTTGGTGATGGCTTCCTTATAGTTAACCTGCGGACGGCCTTGGTTACATTCAACCTTGAACTCGCGTTTCAGACGGTCGATAATGATATCCAAGTGAAGCTCGCCCATACCAGAGATGATAGTCTGGCCGGTCTGCTCGTCTGTACGTACAGTAAATGTCGGGTCTTCTTCAGCCAGCTTAGCCAAACCGTTAGACAGCTTGTCCAAGTCTTTCTGAGTCTTCGGCTCTACTGCGATACCGATAACCGGTTCCGGGAAGTCCATAGACTCCAGTACAATCGGAGCTGTTTCGTCGCACAGCGTATCACCCGTACGGATATCCTTGAAACCTACACCTGCACCGATATCACCTGCGCTGATCACGTCAACCGGATTCTGCTTGTTAGAGTGCATCTGGAACAGACGGGAAACACGTTCCTTCTTGCCCGAACGAGAGTTGTAGATATAAGAACCTGCTTCAACCTTACCTGAGTAAACACGGAAGAAAGTCAGACGTCCTACATACGGGTCAGTGGCAATCTTGAATGCCAAAGCCGAAGTCTTTTCGTTTTCATCCGGCTTGCGGTCTTCTTCAGCACCGGTAGCCGGGTTGGTACCTACAATGTTCGGAGTGTCCAGCGGAGATGGCAGGAATGCGCACACATAGTCAAGCAAAGTCTGCACACCCTTGTTCTTGAATGAAGAACCGCACAGCATCGGCACGATTTCCATCTTCAAGGTTCCGGCACGCAAGGCACGGAGGATTTCTTCTTCAGTGATTGTGGAAGGATCATCAAAATACTTCTCCATCAGCGCTTCATCAAATTCAGCAACCTTTTCCAGCATCTTGTCTCTCCATTCCTGAGCTTCGTCAATCAAGTTAGCCGGGATGTCATCAACCTCATAGTCAGCGCCCATGGTTTCATCGTGCCAATAAATCGCCTTCATCTTGATCAGATCGACAAGACCCTTGAAGTTTTCCTCAGCACCGATAGGAATTACCACCGGACACGGGTTAGCGCCCAGAATGTCCTTCATCTGGCGGACAACTTCAAAGAAGTCGGCACCCGAACGGTCCATCTTATTGACATAACCGATACGCGGAACATTGTACTTGTCAGCCTGGCGCCATACAGTTTCCGACTGCGGCTCAACGCCGCCGACAGCACAATAAGTAGCCACCGCACCGTCAAGCACACGCAGAGAACGTTCAACCTCAGCAGTAAAGTCAACGTGTCCCGGAGTGTCAATCAAGTTAATTTTATATTTGTTGCCCGCATAAGTCCAGTACGTAGTAGTAGCTGCAGAAGTGATAGTGATACCACGTTCCTGCTCCTGCTCCATCCAGTCCATAGTAGCCGCACCGTCGTGAACTTCACCAATCTTGTGGGTCAAACCGGTGTAGAACAGAATACGTTCTGAAGTTGTCGTCTTACCGGCATCGATGTGAGCCATGATACCGATATTACGGGTCAAATGCAAATCATGTTTAGCCATCTTAAATCCTTATTAAAGTGTTAATTAGAATCTGAAATGAGCGAATGCACGGTTAGCTTCGGCCATACGGTGCATATCCTCTTTACGTTTGAAAGCACCTCCCTGTTCATTGTAAGCGTCAAGGATTTCTGCTGCCAGCTTGTCAGCCATCGACTTGCCTCCACGCTTGCGCGCGAAAGAAATCAAGTTCTTCATGGAGATTGACTCTTTACGTTCGGGACGGATTTCAGTAGGAACCTGGAAAGTCGCTCCACCGATGCGGCGGGACTTAACTTCGATTTGCGGAGTTACGTTTTCCAAAGCCTTTTTCCACACTTCCAATGCTGATTTTTCTTCACCCGGAAGCTTGTTCTCAATCGTTTTCATCGCTCCGTAAAAGATTTCATACGACTTGTTCTTCTTTCCATCATACATCAGATGGTTAACGAACTTGGAAACTCTTACGTCACTGTAAACCGGATCCGGAAGGATCACGCGTTTCTTTGGTTTTGCTTTTCTCATTTTGTTTGATAATAATGTTCAGTTTGGGGCTGCATCATGTTTACTTCAACATCTCCTCCGAGACATTTACTCAACCTTAAAGCTTTTTCCAACAAACCAAAACGGATTAATAAAAAGTTTTGTCTAGGATTGTACTCAGCAAACAATTACTTCTTGCCTTTTCCTGCCGGAGCCTGTCCTGGTTTCGGACGCTTAGCGCCGTATTTGGAACGTCTTTGTGTACGGCCAGCCACACCCGCTGTATCCAATGTACCGCGAACAATGTGATAGCGCACACCCGGAAGGTCTTTCACACGACCGCCGCGAACCAATACGATTGAGTGTTCCTGCAGGTTGTGTCCTTCACCCGGGATGTAAGAGTTCACTTCCTTAGAGTTTGTCAGACGCACACGGGCAACTTTACGCATTGCTGAATTCGGTTTCTTCGGAGTTGTAGTGTAAACACGCACGCAAACGCCACGTCTTTGCGGACATGAATCGAGTGCCGGCGATTTACTCTTCTCAACCAAAACCTTTCTTCCTTTTCTTACTAACTGTTGAATAGTAGGCATTTTGTTTGATTTTTAATTGTTATATATTTTGTTTATTGTTTTTCCAATCCAAGCGAAACTACGCATTTCGGGCTGCAAAATTACAAATAACTTTTTAATAGACAAACTGTTTTATAATAAAAAAGGTCCGACCCGCCGAAAAAAGACGGCAATCGGACCTCAAGCTGATTATTTTATACTTTTTTAAGCCTCTCCCTTGAAATCGCTCAACGGCGGAACAAAAGTTTTGCCGCCCTGCTGCTGTTCGGGCATGCGGATCGTTCCGAAAGTCTTTTCATATTTCGCCACATTGTCCTGCAAGGCAAAGAGAAGGCGCTTGGCATGTTCGGGCGTCATGACGATTCGCGACTGCACGCTGGCTTTAGGCAGACCGGGCATAATGGCCACAAAATCAATGATGAACTCTGATGTAGAATGTGTCAGTATAGCAAGGTTTGCATAGGTTCCCTTTGCAACTTCTTCCTTCAGCTCAATCTGAAGCTGGTTCTTGTTTTCGTTTTCCATGATTATTGTCTTTATAATTGGTTTCAAGTTTGCAGGGACAAATTTAAAGAAAAAGTTAGGATTTCAAAAACGGAGAAAGCAGAAAATTGCAGCGGCAGGGAGCAAAGCACTTGACTTCGCGCGAAAAATTCATTATATTTGCTGAAGACATTCTACGGTTCACGTGCTGGTCTATATGGTTCATACATGCGAACCGTACGGATCACCTATATGGACCATACGGTTCACGTGCTGGACTGTAATATTTTTCAAACAATTCAACCCAAATGCCTATGCCTGCACAGTATGATTTCAGAAAAAAACCTTCTTTCAAGGACCCCGAACAAAGCGAAACGGCGGAAAGCCAAGAAAACGGCAAGAGCTTCTATCCCCAAATAGTTTCGAAAGGGACGTTGTCGTTTCAGGAACTGGCCGAACAGATCTCCAGAGCTTCCAGCTTCAAGACGGGGGATGTGATCGGAATAATGACAGAGATGGAAAGATGGATCTTGCACTACATCTCACAAGGCTACCATGTACAAGTCGGAAACATCGGGTTTGCCTCAGCACGTCTGGAGGCCAAACGCATGGTGACAGATCCGTCCAAACGGAACGCTCAGTCGGTCGAATTCGCTGGAGTAAACTTCAGAGCTTCACGCACATTCAGCAACGGATGCTCAGGCCAGATTGAAAGAGCCAGAAAAGAATGCAGGTTTCAAGAGAGCAGAACCTCCACCGAGGAGTCAAGATGGGAGAAGCTGGAAGCATACCTGAAGTCAAACCCGTCCATCACCCGTACCGAATACGGCGAAATGACCGGCCTGCTGAAATCCAAAGCACTTAGGGATTTGCAGAAATGGGTCAAGGAAAAGAAACTGGGGACAAAGGGGCGTGCTCCGCACAAGATCTTCATCTTGCCGGAATAGCCGGCACCTCTACCCCATCCCATAGAAGACAAGCGCTTGCAAACCTGCTAATGGGCTCTTATAAGTATGCCAAGATTGAAAAAATCTGATGATAAGATATGCGCAACATTCTCACCTTTTTATTTGTTCTCAACAGGAATAATCACTAATTTTGTGGTATTCTAATAGACATGTGTTATGTCAAATGATGCAATCAAACAAGAACTATTGGCGAAGCTAAAGCAGGAGCATTGCTTTTGGTCGTACAATGAGGATTCAATCAAGGATATTCCCGATGATATGCTGATTGAAAAGACCTTGTTGCATCTTGACTTGGATGAAATCAACCAGCTTTTCCTGATTTATCCTTTTAAGAAGATAAAGCAGGTATGGCTGGATTACCTTATCCCGCAAGAGGAATATCTCTACACATTGAACCGCTTCTTTGCTTGGTACTATTTCAAGGCGAAGAAGCCGGATGCCTATATAAAGTCTATGGCTACCCGTCACCTAAATAAGATGCTTGCATGAAAGGTTTAGCACCACACACCCGACAAATCTTTGAAGCGGTTTCTAAATTAGACTGCATCAAGCCCTATCTTTTGGTGGGTGGTACTGCCTTGTCCTTGCAGATAGGTACACGCCAAAGTGAAGATTTGGACTTTATGAAATGGCGGACTTCCAAAACTGAAAAGATGGAAGTGGCATGTTACCAGATAGAGAAAGAGCTTGCCACTGTTGGCGAAATCCAACATAAAGACATTTTGGACATAGACCATGTGGAGTATGTGGTGGCTGGAGTGAAATTCTCCTTTTATGCCTGTCCGAAGTATTCTCCTGTTGATAAGCCTGTGGATTACTTGAATCATGTACGATTGGCTGATGTAAAAGCCATTGGAGCTATGAAGATGGAGGTCATGTTGCGCAGGAGCAACTTCCGTGACTATTATGATATTTACTCCATCCTAAAGTCTGGTGTTTCTATCAATGAACTAATATCTTTAGCTCTTTCCTATTCAGGGCATCGGCTTAAATCCAAGAATCTGCTTGCCATGCTGACCAATGGCAACCGCTTCGCAAGAGATGCACACTTTGAACAGCTTGCACCTGTGTATGCTGTCACTGCCCAAGAAATAGAAGACTATATCAAGTCGTGTTTGAGATAGTTTCATAAATTAGATTTTTTCTGAATCACCCTATAAAAATGGACTTGCTTCTAAAAAGTCCTCATTCCTCTTGTCTAATTTTCAATTTATCTTATTTCATCTTTTAAGAGTGTCAGAAAGAAATATTGGACACCCCTGAACAGGAAATATGGGTTATCCGACGTTATAACAGATATATACGTGAGCACATGACAAAAGTCGCTAAACTCATAGGATTGGAACAAACACCATCACCAACATGGGCAAGACATAGCTTTGCTACCAATCTCAATAATTCAGGTGTCGTACCTTATAAATATATAAGCGACAGCATGGGGCATAGTGGTGGCAGTGACATCACTTCCAACTATATAGGTGCCTATCCTCTTGCGAAGATGTTGGAGTACAATTATTATTTGCTTAATGAGAAGCCTAAAGAAACTGCCCCAGTTGTAGATAAGAAAGCTTTGTTGGAGATGCTGAAGGGCTTAAGCGAAGAGGAGAGGATGGAGTTGATGGTTGATTTATCTAACTGATGCAACCTTTACCGCAAGAATACCAAGCAGAATGCCGCAAAAATACGGAATAAAATACAGCAAAAATACCGAATGAAATGCCGCAAAAAAGTGGATTTAATTACCACAAAAAACACGAATTGGCAATACAATTCGCAGAAAATGTGTATCTTTGCCATTGAAAAATATATTATATGAATTATTATAAAAGAACAGCCGATGCCCTGCTGCAAGATTTACTGGATGCATTTGGGGCAGTATTGATAGAAGGTCCCAAATGGTGCGGTAAAACCACTACGGCATCTCAACTTGCCAATAGCATCTTGAGAATGCAAGACCCAAGTATGCGTGAGGAGTATTTAGCCACAGCTAAAACTAAGCCGTCCATTCTGTTAAAAGGAGATACGCCTCGTCTTATTGATGAGTGGCAAGATGCTCCAATGTTGTGGGATGCGGTACGAACAACTGTTGATGACCGACAAATTCCCGGACAATTTATACTCACTGGTTCCAATGCTGTTGACAAATCTCAAATACATCATTCCGGAGCTGGTCGTATTGCCCGGTTGCGTATGTTGCCTATGAGCTTGTGGGAGTCGCAAGAATCTACGGGCGAAGTTTCATTGAAAGAACTTTTCAACAATCCTGATTATGATATTGACGGTAAAATGTCTAAGATGACCGTTGAAGACTTAATCTTTGCCGCATCCCGAGGTGGATGGCCGGCTTCTTTGTTGGCTCGTACTCCAAAAGCTCAATTACTCGTGGCAAAGAACTATGTTCAAACCATTTGTTCTGACGATGTTTCCGGTATTGATGGGAAAAAAAGAGATGCCAAACTGACCAGCATGATACTTCGGGCCTATGCCAGGAATGTTTCGACATTGGTCAAGAAAAAATCTCTTTTGGATGATGTAACCTCGTCTGGCGAAGTAAGTTGCCACGTAGATACATTTGATGATTATGTTTCGGCTTTAGAAAAACTATTTGTTATCCAGAACATAAGTGCATGGTGTCCTGCCATAAGAAGCAAGACCGCTATCAGAAGCAGTGTAAAACGATGCTTCTGTGACCCTTCTATACCGATTGCCCTTTTGGGACTATCTCCCGAATCATTAAGTATGCAGCTTAGGACGTTTGGATTTATCTTTGAGCAGATGTGTATTCGTGACCTAAAGGCATACACCATTGATTTGAACAGTCATGTATCTTACTACCATGACCGATACGACTTGGAAGCGGACATAGTGCTGCATTTGGAAGATGGACGTTATGCTCTCATTGAGTGCAAACTTGGTAGTAGCGAAATTGATGAAGGAGCTAAACACTTACTCGAACTCAAAAGGCTGATACAGGAGCACAACAAAACGGAGAAGCAGGTGCCTATTCGGGAGCCAGACTTGCTTATTGTGATGACGGGTGGGACAATGGCATACTCCCGTCCCGATGGAGTTAAAGTGATTCCTTTGGCATGTCTCAAAGATTAACCATTTAGCAAAACTGTTTATATGGATGATGATATGAAGGAACTTCACCATGATAACTATCCCAGTCAATCGGAAATGCAGGAATGGCTTGAAGCGAATCGAGAAATCTATACAGACTTTAAGAGTAAGATTCAATCAATCTTAAAGAACCTGTTGTGCGATAACCACAGTAAACAGATAGATGATGAGACAAACAAGTTACAAAGCATAATTCTGGAGATAATGACCACAGAAGAAGGGGTTGCTACCGATGAGTTGATTGACAAATTCTCCAATGCCATAAAAGATGGGAATGTGTCTGCTTGCTGCTTGTATTGCTATTTGGAACTGGACAATGGACTTAAGGAAATAGAATATGCCATGACCAAATTTGAGCAATCAGAGGATGCAAAATACATTAAAGAAGGCATTCATGCCTATTGGGAGGATAAGAAACGTGAAACTCAAGAAGCAGTTAACAAGGATTTGAATTTGCTCAGTCTGCGTCGCTAGCACTATGAACACCCCGGAGACTATCAAGAATTTACAAATCTTTTTGCCAAAGCATACGAAGGTGATATGACTTTCATTCTTAAAGGCATGTCTTACTTGGCAGAAATGCTGTCTCTCAATGGGATTAAGGGCATTACAGAATTACTTGAAAGTCTTTGTCCTGGGACTGAAAGCTACAATAAAGCTCAATTTGGAAGCAATTACCAGCAAGTTCATGAGAAACTGACAGCCTTGTTTGCTTCTACATTTAATCAAGAGGTTACGAAACAAAAACTCCTGCATAACAATCCTTTCATGTGTAGTACGTTCTACTGGATGATATTTGACGATGGTTTTGTGAAGATGGGAGATTTACTCTCCAAAACAATGATGGGAGAAAACTCGTCTGTCTGGCAGAAAGGTTTTGGTGGGCAATTTATACGCTCTTTAATGCTTACCAGTTTTGACAAAGCGGCTTATACCAAAGGGGCATGGAAAGCTATGGGTAAAAATGGTGCGGCAAAAGAGGTGGTCAGTTCCACCTTACAGGCATCTAAAGGTCGCCGTGGACGCAAGCAAGTCTGTGTCCTGCTTGAAGAAATGCTTATACAACCTTATGCGGAACTTCTTACCAATGGGATAGAAACAATACTCACCGAATGGATGGAAACGAATGCTACAGACTCCGTTCTTGCCTATATTTTTGCTGCGTTGACTAATGGCGGTTTGCTTAATGACTCTTACAATTACCGAACTTTTCATACTGCCATTTTGGAGAGGTTCCCATCCCTTGGATTCAAATTTGGTTTTGATTGGGCAGAAGCTCTTTATAGTGCCATTATCAATGAACATGGCGACTATAGCTATAATTTGAACTTATCAGAAAAAACTATTCAAACAGGAAGGGAACAAGCGAAGTTGATGGGCATAAGACTGCGTACCTTGCTTTCCCCCAATGTATATTGATTCTATCATAAACGCTTGATTAGTTAAAAAGAAACGCTATCCTGTTAAAAGCACCTCGGCAGAAATCAACACGATTTTTACCGAGGTGCTTTCTTTGTGTTCTATAATAATTTCGCGGCATAATCATCTAAACAATATATTATGCAAGGAAATTTTATCATGTTACAGAAGGATGACCTCAAGCAGGTTGTTTCCGAATTAGTGGAAGAGTTGGTAGGAAAGAAATCCCAGCCCGATTTGACTTCAGAAGAGAGTGACGAATACTATACGCGCGACCAAGTATGCGAACGGCTCCACATCACCTACACCACTTTGTGGCGTATGCAGAAAGAGGGTACAATCATCGTTCACAAGTTAGGTGGACGCAACCTTTACTCAAAAAGGGAGATTACTTCACTTGTGAAATCGAAAGTTCAGGGTCCTGGATGTAGTGAATTGAATGTATAATCCCAAGAGGAGCAATATGGAAGAATTATATATTCGAGTAGGTACTACAATATATAAGGTAGTGCAGCAGCCTTTGGTCGATGGTACAACTATCACCCGCCGGATTCAATGGAGCTTTGGCACTATCCGGCAGGACTATGGAAAGAACAATATTCCTCCCATCACAAAGTATAATGGCTTTTGTACAGTACCGAGTCATATTAACTATCAAAAAGAGGTTGCAGGTTTCTATAACCTTTACGAGCCAATAACCCATATTCCTGTGGAGGGCGATTTCAAGCATATCCGCTCGTTGGTGGAACATATTTTTGGTGAGCAATATGAGTTGGGAATGGACTATCTTCAACTGCTATACCTAAAGCCCACGCAGAAGCTGCCGATACTTCTGTTGGTTTCGGAAGAACGGAATACAGGCAAGAGTACATTCCTGAACTTCTTGAAAGCATTGTTTCAGGATAATGTTACTTTCAATACGAATGAGGACTTTCGTAGTCAGTTCAATGCCGATTGGGCAGGCAAACTGATGATAGTTGTGGATGAAGTGCTGCTCAACCGCCGTGAGGATAGCGAACGGTTGAAGAATCTTAGCACAGCCCATTCCTATAAAATGGAATCCAAAGGGAAAGACCGTTATGAAGTGCAGTTCTTCGCTAAGTTCGTGCTGTGTTCCAATAACGAGAATTTCCCCGTTTACATTGAGCCGGAGGAAACACGTTATTGGGTGAGAAAGGTTAGCAGATTGGAAAAGGATGATACTTCGTTTCTACAGAAATTGAAAAACGAAATCCCAGCATTTCTGCACTATCTGTTGCATCGTGACTTGACAACCAAAGAAGAAAGTCGAATGTGGTTTTCGCCGTCACTCATACGCACGGATGCATTGGAGAAAATCATCCGCTGCAACCGGAGCCGCATAGAACTTGACATGGCTGAACTGCTGCTCGACATCATGGACTGCATGCAGGTAGATGTGGTGGATTTCTGCATCAACGACCTATTGGCGTTATTCAACTATTCAATGGTAAAGGTGGAACGCCACCAGGTGAGGAATGTCCTGCAACAGTGTTGGAAACTGGAGCCTGCTCCCAATGCGCTATCTTATTCCACTTACCAAATGTCCGTGTTGCCGGGACAGAAGTATTCTGCATCACCCAAGAAAGTGGGTCGATTTTACACCGTCACCCGAGAAATTCTGAAAGACTACCGTTGAGTTTGTTGAATTTGATGAAATATAGGGAGAAACGTATGAGCAAGGCTTATATGATTCAACAATAGTCTCAACAGTTTTCAACAGAAAATGCTGGCCAAAAAGAAAAATAGAATCCTAAACCGTTGAATGCGATTTTTATTTTCCCTTTTGTCGGTACTCTCTCAACAAAGTCAACAAAATCAACGAGAAATAAACAATCACAAGACTCTTAAAATAACAGTCACATGAAGAAAGAAGATTTAATACCAATTATCGCGCGGCACAATCCTCTCTTGGCAAATGCGGTCAGCCGAATGGTTGACTACATCCAAGACCGATGGGCGGCACCGTACCCATCTAAGGAACAGACGGAAGCAGTGAACGCCTACCTCCGTTCCGTCCATGCGGACGGCGACGGCACGATGAGCGAGAACAACATCGCCCACCGTAGGATTGCCACACAGGTGATAACCATTAACGCAATCCGTGTGCTTGACCATGACCAGCTCGGCCGTTTGCAAGATGTGCTGAGCCACATAGCGGCGGATAAGGAATACCACATGCCGGAACACGGGTATGGCATGGGCAGGTAGCTGACCAGTGTAACACCTATAAATATCATAGACTATGTGCAAGAACGAACAGACCATACATTACTGCACCATCCTTTCCGCTAGGCAGTGGGATTTCCTTTTGAACGTCAGAGCCGCCATTGACAGGCAGAAGTGCCTACATAGGTTGATGGCCGCAGCCGTGCGAACAAAGACCGTCCTCCGTATCAAGGGCGTTGAGATTGCCTTGGAGGTGGGACAGGCGACAGCTTCCGATGTAGAACTGGCGGAGTATATGGGCTGCAACCGAAAGACCATCGGAAAGCTCATTGACAGCTTCAACAAGCTCGGTATGCTGACCACCCGAACCAACAACCGCACTTCCATACACACCCTGCATTTCCTGACAGGATGGTATGTGGATGGTGTTCTGTTGACCAATCCCCATTATGTCAAGCCTGCGGCAGTTCCCAAAGGACAGACAGGCGGAGTACGGACACCATACTCTCATGATATGCCATTGGAGGATAAGCCGTGTGCCATGCCGGACGATTGCCAATGCCCAAGGCAGGACGTGGACAGCACGGCAGACGGAGCAGCCGCCCTTTCTTCTTCCCTTTGTTCGCCTGTGGTTTCTGACAGTTCGGAGAGCAGGACGGATGCGGAGGACAAAGCCGACAGTTCAAATGCCGGAGAACAACAACGGGCAGCATGGCAATAACCCCGTAGAAAGCCCGAAAGAGACGCAGGACGGCACGATTGGACGGTGTGGACGACCCGACATAGCCGAGAGGAACTGACGGGCGCACAGCGCAGGATCTCAGCGGTACTCCGTTGGCGTGGCCTGACTGACTGGGCTTGCCCAGATATAGCCCACTATAACTTCTCCGCTGCGCTCCGAAGTTGTGGGCTCTCCCGAGGGACTTAGGACGCTGCCCTAAGAACCCGGCAAGGACTTTCAGCCCTGTGCAACCCGACCAAAGAGTGACCCCCTCTTTGGAAACTCCGCTTAGTGGCTTCCACCCCTAAGAACCCGGAGCAGGAAGTGACCCTCTCCCTGCACCCACCGATTAAGGCTCTGCCCTAATAACCCGAAGTGAAACCCAAAATACAGAAAGCTTATGGCACAGAAGACATCCATCAACATCAAGCCGTGCAACATCGGCAGCAGCGAGGCGCACAACAGGCGGACAGCGGAATATCTCGCCAATATCCGCAAGGAGAAGTTCTACATCCGTACCGACCTCATGGCAGGAAACGAGACATGGGTATCACCTGATTTCGGCGAAACCACGCTCACCGAGCGTTACAATTTGATAGCCGCAATGGTCAAGGAAAAGACAGGTCGGGCGATGCAGACCAAAGACCGGGAACGGGTGAACAAAAAGACAGGAAAGGTGACCATCGTCCGTGGCAGCACTCCGCTCAAGGAGGGCGTGGTCGTCATCAAGGACGATACCACGATGGAGCAGTTGCGGAAGTTCTGTGAGGTGTGTAAGCAGCGTTGGGGAATCACAGCTTTACAAATCTTCACCCACCGTGACGAGGGACATTACGGCACTCCCGGAGATACCGCCACATGGAAGCCAAATCTTCACGCCCATATCGTATGGGACTGGATGACCCACGATACGGGAAAGTCCTGCAAGCTGGACGAGAAAGCCATGAGCGAGATGCAGACCGTTTTGGCTGAGTGTCTGGAAATGGAAAGGGGCACCTCAAAGGAGCAGACGGGAAAGGAGCATCTTGAACGCGCTGACTTCATTCTTGCCAAGCAGAAGCAGGAAGCCGAACAGGTAAAGGCGGAAAAGGAAGCAGCCGAAGCCGACAGGGATGCTGCGATCCGTGAGACGAACAATGCCAAATCCGAACATGAAAAACTACAAATCGGGAACGAAGAGAAGCAGCGGCGCAGTGAGGAACTTGACAGCGAAATCGCCGAAAAGGAGGAACGTGCGCGAGAGGTTGACAGGGAGAATACGGACAGCATAAAGTCCGGCATCGCCAACTTTTTCGGCAAGGGCAAGTACGCAGCCATCGAGCAGGAGAACGAGAGATTGAAAGCCGAGAACGAGCATATCAAAGAATCGTTCCCCGATGCCGTCAGGAAAGAGGTGGCGAAGCGGACTAAAGCACTGACCGAGGCAAAGCGGGCGGTCGAACTGGAGCGTGACAGTGCTATGGCAATCGCTGACAGCTTTGAATCCGAGAGGGACACGGCACTGCGGCAGCTCCGGGAGCAGAAGACCGGGGAGCAGCATCGCATCAGCATGGCGGTAAGCCGAGCCACAGCGGAGAAGGACAAGACCATCCGCCTGCTGCAAAGTGCGCTGAAAGCAAGCAGGCATATCCTCAGCCTGTTTGCGGATATGCTCTACAAGGCCAACGAAGTATTCAGGCGAGCCATAGATGCGATTATCCATTTCGGTACGGAGCAGCACAAGTCCGTCTTTTCCCCCTCCGAAGCCGCTGACATCAAGAGCGTGATGCAGGAATATGGGGAAACGCCCGAACAGCATTCTGCTGTCGGCGCATGGCTTTGTGACTATGCGGAGAGCCGACAGCCTTTTGACGAAATAAAACATCGCCATACACTCAAAGAGGTTGGCGATGTAGCAGAGGGACGGTATGATTGGAAAATTGAACGAGAAGAGAGAAACCTTGGCCTATAATTTATTTTCCTAAAAGCGCGTTTGTTTCTACAACAGTGCTATGAGTTGTTTTCATTGTCACTCGCCTTAGTGACAAAATCGATTTGAATATTTCAAAAAAAACGAGAAGAAATATACCATTATCAAATATTGTATTATCTTAGTATCTAAAGCAATAGTATGATGCTCTTGCTATTAATCATCTAAATCATATTTATATGAAAGAAAACAGTTTTCAAATGTGTATAGATTGTGCTCATAAACAATCTAACCCCCAATTACCCGAGGGTATGTATTATTGTCCTTATGTACAAGATATTTTTCCTAATGGTATTATACATTA
>NZ_JANRHN010000042.1:0-28580 GCF_024733745.1 Bacteroides sp. ET225
AAAAATGATTTCCATGTTTTGGGGAACTTGACAGACGAGGAGCAAAAGTCAGTCTTCAGTTTGGATATATGCATCTTCAAACTGAAGATATAAATCTTCAGCCTGGAGATTTGTATCTCTAGTCTGGGGATGCAGAATTTACCATGGCGTTGCAGGTGCTGCCGGGCGGGAAATCGTAAAATCTTTCTTGGAGAAAAGCTCTGCATTCTTGTATATTCCTAGAATCAAACATTTTACTTTGATGAAGATACGTATTTTTTTGTTTGATAACATTATTCTTTTTATATTTGTAATACGGCAAGAAACTGTTGCTTATGAAGACAACATCTGAGGTGTGGGATATCTTGAGGATATTCAAGGCTCGTCATGCGGTCCTATACGAAGATTTATTTGTGTGGAATAATGCGTATGCGCGATGATGTTGTACATGGAATGCTTGAAGGTTTATTGAAATCAAAGACTTATGAAAAAGAAATATGATTATTTGATTGTAGGCGCCGGCTTGTTCGGCGCGGTGTTTGCCTGCGAAGCGAAACGGGCAGGCAAGTCTTGCATTGTGGTAGACAAACGCCATCATCGGGGAGGAAACATCTACTGTGAGGATGTGGACGGAATTCATGTGCACAAATACGGGGCGCATATTTTTCATACCGACAATAAGGAGGTGTGGAATTATGTGAATTCTTTTGTGGAGTTTAACCGTTATACCAATTCGCCGGTGGCACGTTACGGTGACAAGCTGTACAATCTTCCTTTCAACATGAATACGTTCTATCAGTTATGGGGCGTTACGACTCCGGCAAAGGCAAAGGCTAAGATCGAAGAGCAGCGCGGAGAGTTTGCTCACATCGCGGAGCCCGCCAATCTGGAGGAACAGGCCTTGAAACTGTGTGGAAAGGATATTTATGAGAAGCTGATAAAGGGATATACCGAAAAGCAGTGGGGGCGTGCGGCTACAGAACTTCCGGCATTCATTATCCGACGTTTGCCGTTCCGCTTTGTTTTCGACAACAATTATTTCAATGATGCCTACCAAGGCATTCCCATTGGCGGATACAATGCGCTGATAGATGCTTTGCTTGGCGATACGGAGGTTTGTCTTGCCACAGACTATTTCAAGAACAGGGCAGAGCTGGATGGCGTTGCTGAAAAAACGCTGTTTACAGGCTGCATTGATGAATACTTTGATTACCGTTGCGGTCATCTGGAGTACCGCAGTCTTCGTTTTGAGGAAAAGCGTCTGGAAATGGAGAACTTTCAGGGGAATGCGGTTGTGAACTATACCGAGCGTGAGATTCCTTATACCCGCGTGATAGAACACAAGCATTTTGAGTTCGGGAAGCAGCCTCATACGATAATCACTTATGAGTATCCTGATAGTTTTGCTCCGGGAAAAGAACCTTATTATCCGGTTAATGATGAAAAGAACAGCCGGATTTATGCAGATTATCGGCAGTTGGCGGAATCTGTTCCGAATGTGCTGTTCGGAGGACGGCTTGCTCAATATACTTATGCAGACATGGACGATACAGTGGCGGCAGCCTTGGCTTTATGTAAAACAGAGTTGTAATCTCTTTTTATGAGGAATTGTTATTTATCGCGCAATTATAAGGGAGTTGACGGAGCCGGCAACAAGGCCAAAACGGACATAGAGCGTATTATGGCCGAGAATGGCTTTGTGAATGTCGGTTTCAGGCAGACCCGGTATACCAATTCTGTATTGGCATTTCTGGCAACATTGGCAGGCGTCTTGAAGGCCCCTTTCTCGTTGAGAAAGGGCGACCGTCTGGTGTTGCAGTATCCGTTGAAAAAATATTTCACGTTTGTATGCCGTATGGCTCATTTCCGGGGAGCGAAAGTGGTGGTTGTGATCCATGACCTGGGAAGCTTTAGACGCAAAAAATTGACTGTTGGTCAGGAAATACGTCGTTTAAGTCATGGTGATTATATTATTGCGCATAATGAGAGCATGAAACGTTGGCTGATAGAAAAAGGATGCCAGGTGCCGGTCGGAGAGCTTGAAATATTTGATTACTTGTCAGAAACAAAGGCCCTCCCGCACGGGATAGTTCATAAACCTTATGAAGTGGTTTATGCCGGTGCATTGAGCTTGCGTAAAAATACGTTTCTGTATGAAGTGGGAGCGTATGTGCATTCGTTTCGCTTCAATCTTTATGGAAACGGTTTTGAACTGGATAAGGCTCAGGGGAAAACACGTTTTGTCTATAAAGGTTTTGTTCGTTCGGATGATTTAATCGCTACGGCTCAGGGAGATCTCGGACTGGTCTGGGACGGATTCTCTGTAGATGCATGTACGGGTGACTTTGGGGAATATCTGAAGTATAACAACCCCCACAAGACATCGTTGTATATCCGGTGTGAACTTCCTGTCATTATATGGGACCAGGCGGCTCTGGCAGCCTTTGTCCGTAATAACGGGATCGGAATCTGTGTTGCTTCATTGGCGGAACTGGACAGTGTGCTGGAAGGATTGACCTCCGAACAATATGCTGTAATGAAACGGAATGTGGCAGTGATAAGCGAACGCTTGTCTGCTGGATACTATATAAGAAAGGCTTTGTCGGAAGTTAAGCTTTGAGAGAATGGAGAAAGGAATTATACATGTAGCTTGCAATATTGATGCTTCGTATGTGAAGTATTGCGTGGTTATGCTGACTTCTTTGTTTGAAAACAATGCGGATTCATCTTTTCATATCCATGTAATCGCCTCGGAACTGCCGGATGACTCTAAGAAAATATTACATGATTGGATTGAAGGCCGGTATCACCAGACCTTGTTTGTTTATGAAACAGGAGATGCCTTGTTGGAAGGATGTTCCATTTATGGAGAGAGCCACATCTCGCTGGCTACATATTATCGTATTTTCTTGGAGAGCATTTTGCCCCGTTCTATAAACAAGGTACTTTATTTGGATTGTGATCTGATTGTGAACGGTTCGATAAAGGAGCTTTGGGGTACAGACATTACTGATTATGCGGCAGGTTGTGTGGAGGATATGTGGAGTGGAAAACCGGACAATTATGAACGCTTGCATTATGCTTCTTCATTTTCGTATTTCAATGCTGGAGTATTATTGGTTAATCTGGAATATTGGCGGAATATCCAGTTCCAGAAGGTGGCGGAGAAATATATCTCAGAGCATATGAGTGAACTCGTTTTTAATGATCAGGATGTGCTGAATGCATTGCTTCATGACAAAAAGCTTTTTCTTCCTTTTCGCTACAATGTGCAGGATGGATTCTTGCGGAGGAAACGCAGGATTCGTCCCGAAGCCATTCCGGATTTGGAGAAAGGACTGCTTCATCCGGTAATTGTCCATTACACAGGAGGAAAGAAACCATGGCAATACAAGTCCCAGCACCCTTATAAAGGATTGTATTTTCATTATCTTGACATGACTCCATGGAAAGGGGAACGGCCGGACGTACCTTTTTTATATAAAGTGAAGCGAATGGTTGACAGATTGCTTTATGCGCTTCAATTGGCTAAACCGAAATATAGAAAATATGTATGCAACGAGATCTGATATCAATCGTAACGGTTTGTTTTAATGTGGAAAAGACACTTGCCCGGACGATGGAAAGTGTGTTGGAACAGACATACCGTCCCTTGGAATATATTTTGATTGACGGTAAGTCAACGGATAAGACTGTTGATGTAATATTGTCAATTGAGCCTTTATTTAGAGAGAAAGGTATCAAATTGCGTTGGCTGTCAGAAGCTGACAAGGGGATATTTGATGCTATGAACAAAGGAGTCTGTTTGTCTTCCGGGAGATGGGTTAATTTTATGAATGCAGGGGACATTTTTGTGGATGGAGAGGCAATAGCCCGTTTATTTGCTGCTGAGATCCATCCAAATACGAAAGTTGTGTATGGTGACACTTTGCGTCAGAAATCCTATGCGATTGTTCCGGCTAAAGGAAATATACCTGAAGTAACTCCAAAGCTTATGCCGGCATGTCATCAGTCGATGTTTGCAGATACGGAGGAAATGAAAGCTCATCCGTTTGATCTCTCTTATCGCCTGGCTGCTGATTATCATTTTATTTACAACTTATATCAAAGAGGAGGGCGGATGCAATATATTCCGGTAGACGTTTCGCTGTGCGAAGCGATAGAAGGAGTGTCCTCTGTGCATAAATTGGATGTGAAGCGTGAGTGCGCACGCATTCGGGGGATTGATCATACGTTGAAATGGAAACTGTCGCTCTTGAATAAAACCATCTCATATGCAGTCAAGCATTTGGCAGATAGCATTGTTCCTTCCTCTTTGTTGATGAAGATAAAACGTAAAAATAGACAGCGATTAGAACATAGAGCCTGATCTTTTTATGGAATATCTTTTATCAGATATCCGTAGATGGTTTGTTTATGATCTGCCGTATATGTTGTATACTTTATTTTATAGTTGAGCTTGTGGAATGTTTGTTGATGGCATAATTGTGTGAAATATTCTTTGTCATATGGTTTGTCCAGATTTTGTTCCATATCGAATATCTTATAATGTTTGGGAATTGATTCTAACAGAACGTTGATATAAGGCGAGTTCTGTCTGATTATGTATATAGCATAGTCTATCAGAAAATAGTCTATGAGCCTGTTCTCTTTTTTCCAGTATTCGAAGAAAAAGTCACGGACAAAGCCGAATAATGGTTCCTGAGGATATCCTCCAAGGAGAAAGCCGCTCCATTTGGCTTGAGATACAAGCTCTGTGTCGATATTGGGGGCTACAGAGAACAATGGGCTGTCAAATATTTTATCCTTCAGAGGTCTGCTGACATAGATCGTGGCATCTAGCCATAAACCTCCATGCTCATATAGAAGAGCCATGCGGATTATGTCAGAAAAGTGTGTAAATGAAATGTTGCCTTTCTTTACCTTTTGTAAAATGTATGTGGGTATTTGAATATATTGATCAATGCTTTCTTCTGTTATGAGGTGTACGGGATGTTCACCGGCATTTTCAAGTAAGGATTGATAACATGACCGTACGATTGGAGGCATTTGTGATTCACCTTGCCACCAGCAAACCCATATGGGCGCTTCCTTTTTGGCGATTATGGGGTGAGAAACTGATTGGGCGGACAGACTGTATTTTTTTATCAAGGTTGCATATTCTTTTTCCAAAAAGTTTATGATAGCTTCATGCTTCCTCCAGCAACGCGCTAGCTTATCTTTCTTCTTTCCCCAATGAGGTATGATAACCATTTCATAAACATATGGTAATCCTGCTACACTACAGACATTTTTGATGTCATTGATGCGTTGCTTTATTTTTCGTATAAATTTTATTCTCATGACTTTATTCTTTCAAAAATATGATTGCCATTTTTTGCCAGACATCCAAGTATAGAGCAAACTTTGCATATGCAGTTTTGTCTTTAGGTGTAATAGGAAATATATGTTTTGCCAGAACATGGAAAGTTCCATAGGCCCTAATTTATTTTCTGTTAGCAAAAATACAAAATCTTTGGACTTTTCTGTTATGAAAGCCTCTTTATTTCATGCCGTTTGGCATTAGATAAGCCTTTCAGGAAAGGACTGTTTGTCTGGAGGTAAAGCGTTGTTTGTAGAAGCCGGTTGTCAAAACACTTTGAATATTTTCAGAAACCAACACATGTTGTGCTTTGCCTAAGAATGTCATACATTGATGGTGTAAATGACATGTTTGTTTTGTCCTTCTGGTTTCGTCGTGTCTTGCCGTTCCTATATCTTGTTTTGTTTATACTTGTTTATCCGTTTCATATACCTGCAATCTTTCTCGCTTCCGTTCGATTTGAATTCCAGGTATTCCGGAATGTTTTTGCCGTTATCGATAATGGATGTGCCCGACGCGTTCTTCACAATGTCTAATGAATCATACAGTTCCCCGCTGGGGAAACGGTAGGCATTGACGCTTAATGTGTCGCCGTGCGCACGGACATATTGGTAGAAGCGGCTTTCGATGCCAAACTTGTCGCAACGTCCGTCAAAGTCAATCCGATAACTTTTAGGCGAGCAGTGGCTGACTGTATAGACCGGTGTTGTGGCTTTCCCGTTTTCATCATGCATGGTCATCCTTGCGTAGGCATGTTCGTGTCCTTGGAGTACGAGATCGACGTGGTATTTTTGTATCAGCGAATTGAACATGGTGCGCTGCATCATGTTGTTATGTTTTCCTTTGATAGAGTAAAGAGGGTGGTGCAGTACGACAATCTTCCATTGTGCATCACTCTTTTCAAGTTCTTCTTTCAGCCATTGCCTTTGTGTCCATAGATAAGGAAGTTCCCTGTTGCTGTCGAGCAGAAAGAACTGCATATTGTTATATTTCAAGGTATATACTTGGTTCTCCCCGATCATGGAGTCCAAAAAATAAGAAAAGACGAGTGAATAGCGTTTCTCCAATTTGCGGATAACGTATTTCAGGTATTCATGATTGCCGGTTACGTTTAAAACGGGATAGTGCTGGCGGATGGAGTCCAGGCCGTCGAACGTTTCCTGCCAATAAGCATCTATGGGGCGTTCGGTCAAATCCCCTCCAAAAACAAAGAATTCGGTTTGGGGGTGTTGTGCCAATGCCGTTTTCAGATATTGGTTGGCAACTCCATTGATTGTATCCTGTACGTCGCCGGTATAGATGAATGAGAAATCTTTCTTTGTCGACAGGTTGTGGGTGCGGAAGTTATGCCATTCAGAGTATATCCCGTTGGTGCATACCCGATAGCTGTAATAACAGTCAGGTTTCAGGTTGCGCAGTCGGGCCACATAATAGGCCGCTTTGCCGCTTCGTGATTGGAATATTTCACCTTGTGCCGCAACACGCATTGTATCTTTTGCTAAAGTATCTGCCAGCTCTGCAAACGAAGAATCTGCAACCGTCGAATCACATTGCCAGCTTATATTGCGGGATAGCTGGTCTTTGTCGCCGAATGTCAGCATGATTCTTCCCGGCTCTTTTAGCGGAGCATAAGGCGGTTCCTCGGGATTTCTGAACCAGGCATCCCAACGGGAATTTATCCAAATGCCGAGCCCTGCCAAGATAATGACGGCTATGCCTGTTCTGATCAGTCGCTTTGTTTTCATATTCTTCAGTTTAGAGAGGCAAATATACGAAGTTATTCAAAATATAATTACTTTTGTAGCCTTATAATTCAACCTGAAAGGAGTGGAAATATGAAAAAGGATGTTTTTTCGAATGTACTGACATTGGTATGGAATCTGTTGTTGATCTATATCTGTTATTCATTGTGCCGCCTGGTATTTTTGCTGGTCAACTGGGACACATTCAGCGGGCATATGAATTTCAGCTACGCATTGAGTCTGTTTGGGGCTGGCATTATTTTTGATACGAGCGCCATTCTTTATAGCAATGCTTTGTTTATCTTTCTGTTTCTTTTTCCCCTCCATTGGAAAGAAAATGCAGCCTTTTATAAAGTGGTCCGCTGGATATTTACGGTAGCCAACACTTTCTTCCTGATCACGAACCTGATAGATTGCGTATATTATCGTTTCACCGGCCGACGCACCACGATGTCTGTGCTTCAGGAGTTTCAGCATGAGAAGGGCAGCAATATCGCATCTATATTTATGGATGAGTTTGTCGCCTATTGGTATCTGGTCCTTTTGGCGGCAGTTCTGGCTTTCGCCGTTTATAAGCTGTATCGTTCTCCCAAAGTATTTCCGGTGCGTAACAAGCTGGCTTATTATATAGTTCAAACGGCGGCTTTGCTTGTTGCTGTTCCTTTTACGGTGTTTGGTATGCGAGGCGGAATGACCACTGCTACACGCCCCATCACGCTCAGCAATGCCAATCAATACGTTAACAGAGCTCAAGATGCAGGTCTGGTGTTGAATACGCCTTTTTCAGTGTTCAGAACGTTGGACAAGAAGTCATTTGTTGTTCCGGATTACTTGCCGGAGTCTGAAGCGGAGGCTCTGTTCGCTCCCATCCATATTCCTGCTGATTCTGTCTCATTTCGTCCGATGAATGTGGCGGTGATCATTTGGGAAGGCTTCAGCAAGCAACATGTAGGATCATTGAATCCTCAGCTTGAAGACGGACATTATAAAGGATATACTCCCTTTGTTGATTCTTTGCTTACGAAGAGTGTCACATTTGAGTATTCTTATAGTAACGGGCGCAAAAGCATTGACGGGATGCCGTCGGTGCTTTCCTCTATTCCTAGTTTTGTAGAGCCTTTCTTTTTGACGCCATCCGCATTGAATGATGTGTCAAGTGTGGCCGGAGAGCTGACAAGGCACAAGGGATATACGTCTGCTTTCTTTCACGGGGCGATGAACGGGTCGATGGGGTTCGAAGCCTTTGCCCGCGCTGTCGGCTTCCAGAAATATTTCGGACGTACGGAATATAATGAAGACCCGAACTATAACGGAGATGCTGACTTCGACGGAACCTGGGCCATATGGGACGAAGAGTTCTTGCAGTTCTACTGCGACCGCATGTCAGAAATGGAAGAACCTTTTGTGACATCTGTGTTTACGGCGTCTTCGCATGGGCCTTTTGTGCTTCCAGAGCGTTATAAGGGGGTATTTCCCACGGGCGAGGATCCGTTGTTTGAAACGATTGCCTATGCGGATTACTCTCTCAAGCGTTTCTTTGAAAAGGCCTCAAGGCAGCCATGGTTCAACAATACCCTGTTTGTCATTACAGCCGACCATACCAGCGGTAACAGTTATCCGGATTATGTGACGGATTTGGGATACTACAAGGTGCCGATCATCTTTTATGCGCCGGGAATGCCGGAGCTTCGGGGACTGGATCGAGAGAAGATTGCCGAGCAGATTGATATCATGCCGACAGTGCTGGGCCTGCTAGGGTACGACCAGCCGTATGTGGCTTTCGGACAGGACATCTTTCACACATCTGCTGCAGACAAATATGCAGTGAATTATCTTCCGGCAAGCGATGTATACCAGTTTCTTAAGGGCGACTATCTGATTCAGTTTGACGGGACGAGCGTGACCCATGCCTATCGCTTCCGTACAGATGCGCTGATGCAGGATGATGTGAAGCAGACAATGCCCCAAGATACATTGCAAATGATGGAAAATCAGTTGAAGTCAATCATACAGCAGTACATGAAGCGGATGAGCTCGAACGAGCTGGTGTATCGCGGGCGGTGACATCCTGGGCTGAAAAGACAGAGGCGCGCAAGGACAGTGTTTCCCTTGCGCGCCTCGATTCTTTTTTATGACGGCTTGTTATGCGTTCTTGTTCGCGCGTTTGCGTTCTGTTTCGTCCAGAATGATTTTGCGCATACGCATGCTCTTCGGAGTTACTTCCACGTATTCGTCTTCCTTGATATATTCGAGCGCCTCCTCCAGAGAGAATACCACCGGAGGGATGATGCGGGCCTTGTCGTCCGAACCCGAAGCACGCATGTTGGTCAGCTTCTTTGATTTGGTTACGTTGACCACCAGGTCATTTTCGTGTACATGTTCACCCACTACCTGTCCGGCATATACCTCTTCCTGTGGATAGATGAAGAAGCGTCCGCGGTCCTGCAGCTTGTCGATGGCGTATGCGAATGCCGTTCCGCCTTCCATGGCAATCATCGATCCGTTGGTGCGGCGCGGTATGTCGCCCTTATACGGCTGGTATTCCTTGAAGCGGTGCGCCATGATTGCTTCTCCCTGCGATGCGGTCAGCACGTTGGTGCGCAGGCCGATGATTCCTCGTGACGGAATGTTGAATTCGATGTTCACGCGGTCGCCCTGCGTTTCCATCGAAACCATTTCGCCTTTGCGCCGGGTTACCATATCAATCATCTTGCTGGAGAATTCTTCGGGCACGCTGATGGTCAGCTCTTCAATCGGTTCGCATCTCACTCCGTTGATTTCCTTGAAGATTACTTGCGGCTGGCCTACCTGCAGCTCATAGCCTTCGCGGCGCATGGTTTCGATCAGTACCGAAAGGTGAAGCACACCTCGTCCTGAAACGATCCATTTGCCGTCCTCGTTTTCGGTCTTGCGTACGCGCAGCGCCAGGTTCTTGTCGAGCTCTTTCATCAGGCGGTCGTGAATGTGGCGTGAAGTCACATATTTGCCCTCCTTGCCGAAGAACGGAGAGTCGTTGATGGTGAACAGCATGCTCATGGTCGGCTCGTCGATTGCGATCGGCGGCAGCGGTTCCGGATTTTCAAAGTCGCAGATGGTGTCGCCGATTTCGAAGCCTTCCACTCCGATGACGGCACAGATATCACCCGATGAAACAGACTGCACCTTCTTGCGTCCGAGTCCTTCAAAGGTGTGTACCTCCTTGATTTTTGTCTTGAGCATCCGTCCGTCGCGTTTTGCCAGCGTTATGTTCATTCCTTCGCTGATGGTTCCGCGGTGTACGCGTCCTACAGCGATACGTCCTGTATACGAGGAGTAGTCGAGCGAGGTAATCAGCATCTGGGGAGTTCCTTCCAGCTGGTGCGGAGCCGGAATGTATTTTACGATTGCATCAAGCAGCGGTTCGATGGTTCCGGTAGGGGTTTTCCAGTCTTCGCCCATCCAGTTGTTCTTGGCCGAGCCGTAAAGCACGGGGAAGTCCAGCTGGTCTTCCGTGGCGTTGAGGCTGAACATCAGGTCGAACACCATTTCGTATACTTCCTCCGGGCGGCAGTTGGGCTTGTCCACCTTGTTGACGACAACAATCGGCTTCAGTCCGATTTGCAGCGCCTTCTGAAGCACGAAGCGTGTCTGCGGCATCGGCCCTTCAAAGGCGTCTACCAGCAGGATGCATCCGTCGGCCATATTCAGAACACGTTCCACCTCGCCTCCGAAGTCGGCGTGTCCCGGAGTATCGATGATGTTGATTTTTGTACCTTTGTAATTGATGGAAACGTTTTTTGAAAGAATCGTTATACCTCTTTCACGCTCCAGGTCGTTGTTATCCAGCACCAGTTCGCCGTTGGTCTGGTCGTTGCGGAACAAGTGTCCCGCCAGCATCATTTTATCTACCAGCGTTGTCTTTCCGTGGTCAACGTGGGCAATGATGGCAATGTTTCTAATGTCTTGCATACTATACCTATTATTTGCGCGCAAAGTTACTACTTTTTTCTGAAAAAGCATTGTCGTTTAAAAGATTATCCTTACCTTTGCAACCGCAAAATTAAAGTTACAAATAATTTAAAGTCAAATTTATGTATTTAGATTCAGCTAAAAAGCAAGAAATCTTTGAAAAGTACGGAAAGTCTAACACTGATACTGGCTCGCCTGAAGCGCAGATAGCATTGTTTTCATACCGTATTTCTCATCTGACAGAGCACTTGAAGCTCCACAGAAAAGATTATACAACGGAAAGATCTTTGACCAAGCTGGTAGGTAAGCGCCGTGCGTTGCTCACTTATCTGAAGGATCGCGATATCGAGAGATACCGTGCGATCGTTAAGGCTCTTGGTCTGCGCAAGTAATTTTGCTGCTTGCCGCAAACGGAAAAAGGCGGTCCGCTTTTCCTTGGTGGAGAGGCGGGCCGCTTTCTTTTTTAAGAAACTGTTTTGAATTTATCGTGTGCTGATTTGGGATGAGTTTTTGAGGCATTTCCGTTTGTGTGATGAGGAAGATAGCGGGCTATCTGACGAAGAACAGAAGCGGAAAAGACCAAAAAATAGCCCAAAGCACACACGAAAACGAACACATCAAGCCAAGAAAAACTTTTTGGAGAAATTCAAAACAGTTTCTAAGTTCTGCTTATGTCCATGTCATACGCCGCATCGTTTGGAATGGCGTGAATGTGTCATTCTGACAAATTGACAAAAAGAACGGCTGAGAATCTTTTATTCGGAATGGAATCAGGGTTTGCCCGGAAAAATTGCAGGGAGAAGTTGCCCGGAAAAAGCGGATTGCTTTTCATGCGCCTCTTCCCGTGTCTTTCTGTCGGCTGGGGGCTTTATGCTCTTCCTTTGTGTGATGTGCAGGTGCTTACCGGTGCCTTTTTTGACAGGTTGCGCGTCTGCTGATATACGCCTGTTCCGTAAGGGAAGGATGCGTTTTCGTTGGCTGAAAAGACGTTTCGGGAAGCCTTCTGCAAAATGTTTCGTCATTTGATGCGGCATGTCCCGTCATTTTGCGGAAGATAGCGGGTTGTTTTACACGAAATGTCCCGTTGTTTTTCGGAAGAAACGCCGGTGTCTGCCCGCTTTATAGGGCTTCTGAGGGGCTTCGGCATTTGCATTTGTTAAGGATTTGCCTCCAGATAGAGGAAAAATGAAAGGGAAAGTGTCAGGAAAAATGCGCTTTTTGTGTCTTTCTGCGCAGGATAGAGCCGGAAGCGAATCATCGCGGATTCGTTTTTCCGATGCGGCGTGCAGGGGGATGTGTCATTTGCTGCGGGCTGACTTCTCTCTGTCTTCCATTATGGCGTCCTTGTTTTCCGATGCCCATTCAATCAGTGCATTGAGGTGGGGAAGCAGCGAGCGCGTCCGTAGAGTCAGCGCATACTCAACTCTCGGCGGGACTTCCGGATAGACGGTCCGCGTCACGTAGCCGTCTTCTTCCAGTGTCCGGAGCGTTACGGTCAGCATTTTTTGGGAGATGTCGGGGATTGCGCGTTGCAGCTCCTTGAAGCGCACCGCTTCTTTGCCGGTTCTGTCGAGCGTATAGATGACCAGCAGCGACCATTTGCTGCTGATTCTTGCAAGGACATTTCGTATCGGGCAGTCCGGAAATACGGCATCTTTCATTCTGTTTCAAGTTTAAATGTTCTGTCCAAAGCAATTCTGCCGGAGCCCTTTCGACGCGGTTTTCCCGGCCTTTCTTTCATGCAAGGACTGGATTTCCGGCGGGCATCGTCACGCAAAAGAGCCTCATTTTCATGGGATAACGGCACTGAATCCGCCGCACGGGTGTTCTGTTGTAGCTCCGAGGGGAATCGAACCCCTATCTAAAGTTTAGGAAACTCTTGTTCTATCCGTTGAACTACAGAGCCTTTTTGCAAAGGTACGTCTTTTTGTTGATATATGCCTAATGTTTTGCAGAAAAAACTTTTCATCGCATCAGTCTGTTACTGATTGCGTAAAATAACTTCCTTTTTATTTTGTTTTTTGCCGGAACTTCGCCATTTTTGTAGCTCGTTGATTTGTAAACTTTAAAATAAAATACAATATGGCAGAAGAAAATGTAATCAAAGAGCTGGATGATGTGGTAGTCCGCTTCTCGGGCGACTCCGGCGACGGTATGCAGCTTGCCGGCAACATGTTCTCGAACATTTCAGCTACGGAAGGAAATGATATCAGTACGTTTCCGGATTATCCGGCCGACATCCGTGCCCCTCAAGGCTCGCTGACAGGTGTGTCGGGATTCCAGGTGCATATCGGGTCGGGAAAGGTGTATACGCCCGGCGACAAGTGCGATGTGCTGGTGGCGATGAACCCCGCTGCACTGAAGACACAATATAAGTTCTGCAAGCCGCAGGCTGTCATCATCATCGATTCGGACTCGTTTACGAAACGTGACTTGGAAAAGGCGAAATTTGAGCTTGAAAATCCGTTTTCAGAACTCGGCATAAAGAACGAAGTGGTTGAAGCTTCGATAACCACCATGTGCAAGGAGAGCCTCAAGGACAGCGGACTGGACAACAAGTCGATCCTCCGCACCAAGAATATGTTTGCGCTGGGACTGGTGTGCTGGCTTTTCCATCGCGACCTGTCGATTGCCGAAAAGCTTCTCCGCGAGAAGTTCGCCAAGAAACCGGCCATCGCCGAGGCGAACATCAAGGTGCTCAACGACGGATACCACTTTGGTGAAAACACACATGCTTCCGTGTCTTTCAGCTATATGGTGCCGAGCAAGGAACAGAAGCGCCCCGGACGCTATATGGACATCAACGGAAACAAGGCTACGGCTTACGGCCTGATGGCTGCTGCGGAAAAAGCCGGGCTTCAGCTTTATCTGGGATCTTACCCCATCACTCCGGCTACAGATATCCTGCACGAACTCGCCAAGCATAAGTCGCTGGGCGTTAAGACGGTGCAGTGTGAAGATGAAATCGCGGGATGTTCTTCTGCCGTGGGAGCGGCATTTGCAGGCGCATTGGCCGTAACCACTACATCGGGACCCGGAATCTGTCTGAAGAGCGAAGCGATGAACCTGGCGGTCATCACCGAACTTCCGCTGGTGATTGTGGATGTGCAGCGCGGAGGTCCTTCTACCGGACTGCCCACCAAGTCGGAACAGACCGATCTGCTTCAGGTGCTTTACGGGCGCAACGGCGAGAGTCCGATGCCGGTCATTGCGGCTTCTTCGCCTACCGACTGCTTTGACGCCGCCTATACTGCCTGCAAGATTGCGCTGGAGCACATGACTCCCGTGGTTTTGCTCACCGATGCGTACATCGCCAACGGTTCTGCCGCCTGGCGTCTGCCGGATCTGGACGAGTATCCCTCCATCAACCCTCCGTATGTCACTCCCGACATGGCAGGAACATGGACGCCGTTCATGCGCAACCCGGAAACGGGTGTCCGCTATTGGGCGAAGCCGGGCATGGAAGGATTCATGCACCGTATCGGCGGACTGGAAAAGAGCAGCGAAACGGGAGCTATTTCTACAGAGCCGGAAAACCATCACCTGATGACGCAGCTCCGTGCCGAAAAGGTGGCCAAAATCGCAGATGCCATACCTTTGCTTGAAGTGGAGGGAGATCCGGATGCCGATTTGCTGATTATAGGCTTCGGAGGAACCTACGGGCACCTGCATTCGGCTATGGACGTGTTGAATGCGCAGGGGAAGAAGGCGGCTCTTGCTCATTTCCGCTTTATCAATCCGTTGCCGAAGAACACCGAAGAGGTGCTGCGCCGTTATAAGAATATTGTGGTGGCTGAGCAGAACATGGGCCAGCTTGCCGGCTATCTGAGAATGAAGGTGGAGGGTATCCGTCTGCATCAGTTCAATCAGGTGAAGGGACAGCCCTTTGTGGTGCAGGAGCTGGTGGACGCTTTTTCCAAGCTATTTTAAATAAAGGAGGGACTAATCATGAACGAAACGAAATATACAGCAGCAGACTATAAATTCGGACAGCCACGCTGGTGTCCGGGGTGTGGCGACCATGCCTTTCTGAACTCTTTTCACAAAGCGTTGGCAGAGATTGGAGTGCCGCCCCATGAAATTGCGGTGATTTCCGGCATCGGATGTTCTTCGCGCTTGCCTTATTATATGAACACATACGGGATGCACACCATTCACGGGCGTGCGGCCGCCATTGCCACCGGGGCGAAAGTGGCTAACCCGGGTATTTCCATCTGGCAGATTTCGGGTGACGGCGACGGCCTGGCTATCGGAGGAAACCACTTCATTCATGCTATCCGCCGGAATGTGGACATTAACATTGTACTCCTGAACAACCGCATCTACGGACTGACCAAAGGGCAGTATTCTCCGACTTCGGCGCGCGGGTTTGTCAGCAAGTCTTCTCCTTACGGGACCGTGGAAGATCCTTTCCGTCCGGCCGAGCTTTGTTTCGGCGCGCGCGGACGCTTCTTTGCCCGTTGCGCGGCAGTTGACGGAGGTCCTTCGGTAGAAGTATTGAAAGCGGCGGCGAAACATAAGGGAACTTCGGTGGTTGAGGTGCTGCAGAACTGCGTCATCTTCAATGACGGCACGCACAATGCAGTGGCCAAGAAGGAAGACCGCGAGAAGAATGCCATCTATCTGGAGCACGGCAAGCCGATGCTTTTCGGTCCGAACCGGGAATACGGACTGGCTCAAGAAGGTTTCGGCCTGAAAGTGGTGAAGCTGGGCGAGAACGGTGTGACCGAAAAGGATATTCTGGTTCACGATGCGCATTGCGAGGATCATACGCTTCAGCTGAAGCTGGCTCTGATGGAAGGTCCGGATTTCCCTATAGCATTAGGCGTGATCCGTGATGTGGAGGCTCCGACTTATGATGAAGCCGTGGAAGCTCAGATTGAGGAGGTTGCCGCAAAGAAGAACTATCATACTTTTGCCGAGCTGCTTGACACGAATGACACGTGGGAGGTGAAGTGACGGCATGCAAGGATTATTGTCAAAACAAGCATGGCTATGATGAAGAAACTGTTGGCATTTATGGCTCTCTCCACAATGTTTGTGGCTGGTAAGGCTCAGGCTGTTTCATCCTTTCCTTATGAGCCTGAAGTTATAGGCGAAACCAACCTGCTTAGCATTGCAGGCACTGACACTGTCGCTGCACCTTTGGAAAAGAGCTGGGCAAGATAAAGTCGAAGGCGGGTGCCTCTTTGTATCTGACAGGGATAGGCTCGGTGAAAACAAGAATCCATGTGGACGGCGTTACGTCGTCGTGCGTCGCCAAACCCGGCTGCACGTACAGGCTGATTGTGAAGGCGGCTGACAACAGGCAGGATCCGAATTCTTTTATCCAGCTGATACGCTTTGAACAGAAGAAGAAGGAAAGACGCTGCGAGATTGGAAAAATAAACACATTCAAAGGCAGCTCTTCCGGAATAGAGCAGCTGGTTGATTACCAGGCCAAGCGTTATGGAGAAAGTTCTTATTTGTTGTCCATCGATCCCGGCCCTGGAGAATATGGCGTTCTGCAGTCAAATCCTGAATCAAAAGATGAAAAGGCGTTGATGGTATATTGCTTTACGGTTGAGTGATATGCCGTTTTGCATAAACTGATGAATAGAGCCTCGGCAGGGTTGGAATCATATCCTGCCGAGGCCTTTTTTATTCTTTTTCTCCGTAGCACAAATCTCCGGCATCTCCAAGTCCCGGAACAATGTATGCATGTTCGTTCAGTTCAGGGTCGATGGTGCCGCACCACAGTGTGGTCTTGTCTTCCGGAAACACTTTCCGGATATGCTCTGCGGCCTGCTGGCTGGCTATGACAGATGCGATATGGATGTGGGCAGGCTGTCCTTTGGTCAGCAGGGCCTCGTAAGCATACTCCATTGATGCCCCCGTGGCAAGCATGGTGTCAGTAAGAATCAGTGTCTTTCCGTCCAGGCGTGGAGAAGCTATATACTCGATGTGGATGTCGAAATGCCCTTCGTCCGTATATTTCCGGTATGCGGAAACAAAAGCGTTCTGCGCATGGTCAAAGTAGTTCAGGAAGCCTTGATGGAGCGGAATCCCGGCGCGAAGGATCGTTGCGATTACAGGCTGCTCGGCCGGCACGTTCTCGATGGCTGTAGACAGGGGAGTTTTTATGGCTTTCGGGCCGTATAAAAGTTCCTTGCTGATTTCGTACGCCATGATTTCACCGATGCGCTCGATATTTCTGCGGAAACGCATGCTGTCTTTCTGTATGTCCACGTCGCGCAGTTCAGACAGGAACTGGTTCAGAATCGATTTGTGAGTGTTGAAATTGATGATTTTCATAATTGTGTTTCAACTGATAAAATTGTCAGGGTTTGATGTTTTTTCCGACTGCAAAGAAACGAAATAAAATTGATTTGCTAACTGGATTTGTCAAATTTGTTACACAAGTATAAAACTTTGGATTATTACGGATTTTTTTCAGTAATAAGTTCTTTGAATAAAAAAATAACTGCTACTTTTGTAGCGCCAAAAGGAAATAGAAGATGTTGTTGAGCATCTTTGTAAAGCCTTGATAAATAAAAATGCAAATAAACATTTGATATAATAACCAATTAATCAATTGAAAAATGGCAAAATTAGATCTTACTAAGTACGGTATCAATGGAACCGTAGAAATCGTACACAATCCTTCTTACGACGTATTGTTCGCTGAAGAAACAAAAGCTGGTCTGGAAGGCTATGAAAAAGGTCAGGTAACTGAACTGGGTGCAGTAAACGTAATGACCGGTATCTACACAGGTCGTTCTCCTAAAGATAAATTCTTGGTAAAAGACGCTACAAGTGAAAACACTGTATGGTGGACTTCTGAAGAATATAAAAATGACAACAAGCCTGTTACTACTGAAACTTGGAACGTATTGAAAGACTTGGCTGCTAAAGAACTTTCAAACAAGAAGTTGTATGTAGTTGACGGTTACTGCGGAGCCAACCCTGCAACTCGCCTTTGCGTGCGTTTCATCATGGAAGTTGCTTGGCAGGCTCACTTCGTAACTAACATGTTCATCCGCCCGACAGCTGAAGAACTGGAATCATTCGAACCTGACTTCGTGGTTTACAATGCTTCTAAGGCTAAAGTTGAAAACTACAAAGAACTGGGCTTGAACTCAGAAACAGCTGTTGTATTCAACCTGACTACTAAAGAACAGGTTATCCTGAATACTTGGTACGGCGGTGAAATGAAGAAGGGTATGTTCTCAATGATGAACTACTTCAACCCGTTGCGTGGCATCGCTTCTATGCACTGCTCTGCTAACACCAACATGGAAGGAACTGACTCAGCTATCTTCTTCGGCTTGTCTGGAACAGGTAAGACTACTTTGTCTACCGACCCGAAACGTAAATTGATCGGTGACGACGAACACGGATGGGATGACGAAGGTGTATTCAACTACGAAGGTGGTTGCTACGCAAAAGTTATCAACCTGGATAAAGAATCAGAACCGGATATCTACAACGCTATCAAACGCGACGCTCTGCTGGAAAACGTTACAGTTGCTGCTGACGGTAAGATCGACTTCGCTGACAAGAGCGTAACAGAAAACACTCGTGTTTCTTATCCTATCTACCACATCAACAACATCGTTAAGCCGGTATCTAAAGGTCCTCACGCTCACCAAGTAATCTTCTTGTCAGCTGATGCCTTCGGTGTATTGCCTCCGGTATCTATCTTGAATCCGGAACAGGCTCAGTACTACTTCTTGTCTGGATTTACTGCAAAATTGGCAGGTACAGAACGTGGTATCACTGAACCGACTCCGACATTCTCTGCTTGCTTCGGCGCTGCTTTCTTGACTCTGCACCCGACTAAATATGCAGAAGAACTGGTTAAGAAGATGAACAAGGTTGGTGCTAAGGCTTACTTGGTTAACACTGGCTGGAACGGTACTGGCAAGCGTATCTCTATCCGCGATACTCGTGGTATCATCGACGCTATCTTGGACGGTTCTATCGACAAAGCTCCGACTAAGACTATCCCGTACTTCGACTTCGTTGTTCCGACTGAATTGCCGGGCGTAGATCCGAAGATCCTTGACCCGCGTGACACTTACGCTGACGCTGCTCAGTGGGATGAAAAAGCTAAAGACTTGGCTGGCCGTTTCATCAAGAACTTCACTAAGTTCACAGGAAATGAAGCTGGTAAGGCTTTGGTTGCTGCTGGTCCGAAATTGTAATTGCCAATTTCAATCAGATAAATACTGGGGGCGTGTCTGGGGCACGCCCTCTTTTTGTTTTGTGAAATAGAAAATGTATTCTGGAATCAGTCCTGGCGCGCCTTGGCGAAGCAGGAGCCTGATGGAACTTCCTTGTTTTCGTCGGGAGATTGCAAAGTTTCTTATCTCTTGCTTGTTATTCTGGAATATATTTCCCTATATTTGCGGCGTTTATCAATTTAAATAACTCTTGTCATGAAAAACGAAAGATATGAGCTGAATAAGAACTTGGCTCAAATGTTGAAAGGTGGTGTGATTATGGATGTAACCACCCCTGAGCAGGCTAAAATAGCCGAACAGGCAGGTGCGGTAGCTGTCATGGCGCTGGAGCGGATTCCGGCAGACATCCGTGCGGCTGGCGGAGTTGCCCGTATGAGTGATCCTAAAATGATTAAAGGCATTCAAGACGCAGTGAGCATTCCGGTGATGGCCAAAGTCCGTATCGGACATTTTGTGGAAGCTCAGATCCTGGAAGCGCTTGAAATTGACTATATCGATGAGAGCGAAGTGCTCACTCCTGCTGACGGGGTGTATCATATCGATAAAACCAAGTTTAAAGTGCCGTTTGTGTGCGGGGCAAAGAATCTGGGCGAAGCATTGCGCCGTATTGCGGAGGGAGCTTCGATGATCCGTACGAAAGGGGAGCCGGGAACTGGCGATGTGATTCAGGCGGTGACTCATATGCGGAGCATGATGCGTGATATCCGTCGGATACAGGCATTGGCTGAAGACGAACTGTATAATGAAGCGAAAGAGCTTGAAGTGCCTCTGGACTTGCTGCGTTATGTGCATGAGAACGGAAAGTTGCCCGTAGTGAACTTTGCAGCCGGAGGTGTGGCTACTCCTGCAGATGCGGCTTTGATGATGCAGCTGGGAGCTGAAGGCGTGTTTGTAGGTTCAGGTATCTTCAAGTCAGGAAATCCTGAAAAGAGAGCGCGCGCTATCGTGCAGGCCGTCACCAACTATACCGATGCGGCTTTGCTTGCGGAAGTTTCTGCCGACTTGGGTGAGGCGATGGTAGGAATCAATGAAGACGAAATCACTCTGTTGATGGCCGAAAGAGGTAAATGATATGTTGAAAATAGGTGTATTGGCATTGCAGGGAGCTTTTGCAGAACATGAAGCCATGCTCGGCCGATTGGGAGTAGAGCATTTTCAGATACGTCAGAAAGAAGATCTCTGTGTGCCTATGGAGGGGTTGATCATACCGGGCGGCGAGAGTACTGCCATCGGCAAACTTATGGACAGTTTGGATATGATGAGTGAGCTGCGTGAGAGGATAGGGGCAGGACTCCCTGTGTTTGGAACATGTGCCGGAATGATTCTGCTTGCTAAAGATGTGGAGAACGACTCCAGGCGTTTTCTTCAGCTGATGGATATTTGTGTAAAGCGTAATGCTTACGGCCGTCAGTTAGGCAGTTTCTTTACGGAGGACGAATTTGCAGGGAAGCGCATTCCGATGACCTTTATCCGTGCTCCGTATATTGAACGGGCGGGAGATGGAGTTGAAGTCTTGTCTGCTGTAGGAGGGCACATTGTGGCTGCTCGTGAGCGGAACATGCTGGTCACCTCTTTCCATCCGGAACTTGGAGAAGACACCACAGTTCATTCTTATTTTATAGAGAATATGGTCAGGAAAGCGTAATGCTTTCCTGATTTTTTTTGTAAGATTCTTTACCGGGCGAGTGATATGGAGAATATGCTTCAGGAGAATTGCGGGGAAGCATATATGAGCAGTAAATAAAAGAAAGGCGGAACAGTTGTGTGGCATAGGTTCATCAAAACCGCACATAGCCTTTCTGCTTGTATGATGAATAATTATAAATCTTCAGGCATGGGAATGACGAGGATAGACTCACTGCACCGTATTCCGTAGGATACGTCACGAACCCGCCCCTTCTGGGGTATCAAAATGCCTTTCTCTACCAGATCTTTTATATCACGTGCAGCCGTGTCAGGTGATACCTTTGCACGTTTTGCCCAGTTCTTAGCCGTCAGTTTGCCGGGATAACCGTCCAAATATAAATTCAAGACTTCGCGTTGTCGTTCGGACAGGACTGTTTCGGCATGGGTTTGCCAGAATATGGCCTTGTTAAGAACCTTTGACAATGTTTCGTCGGATTGCTCGACAGAACGGAGCAGACAGTCAAGATACCAGATGATCCATTCAGTAATCTCGCAATCTCCCTTCTGTGTTTTCTCCAATATGTCGTAATACTGTTTTTTATCTTTGTTTATCTGATGGGAGATACTGAAGAAACGCATCTTTGAGTTTTCAGCCTGTGAAAGTGCCATATCAGCAATGGCTCGTCCGATTCGTCCGTTTCCGTCATCGAAAGGATGGATGCAGACAAACCACAAATGGGCTATCGCCGATTTTACATAGCCGTTATGTGTATCTGAATTGAACCAGTCCAGAAACCGATTCATTTCTTCGTCTATTCTTTCAGGAGCAGGCGCTACATAATGTACCTTTTCCCGACCGAACATTCCAGAAATAACTTTCATCTCTCCACTGCGGTATCGGGCTACATCAATTTTCGTTGGACCGCTCCATCCGGTAGGAAACAGGCAGTTGTGCCAGCCGAATAGTCTTTCATGGGTAAGCGGACTGTTGAAATTGACGGTTGCATCAAGTGCCATTTCCACTACTCCGTCTATATATCGTGAAGATTCGGTCGGATTCGGTAGTTGTACTCCGAGTTTGCGGGCTACAGATGAACGTACCTGTTCATTGTTCAATTCCACTCCTTCAATTTCTGATGATGCAATGATGTCATGGGAGATGGATTCAACTACGGCAGACATCTTGTCGTTAAAACCGATTACACTAAGGCGTCCCATCAGATAACCGACAGCCTTATTTACCTTGTTCAGTTTCTCACCGACAAGTTCCTTGTTCCACGAAAAGGAAGGCCATTCTTTATGTTCATGTATATACATAGGCATTACTGTTTTCTGCAAATATACGGTTTTGCGGATAATTAACCGCAAATTTTGCGGCTTATTATCCGCACGAAATAGTGAAATCAATATTTATCAGTATTTTAGATATGATTTATGATTACCATTCATCATGCAGATAATCATTGACTTTTCAGATTGGAACAGTCTGCTTATTATATACTCACGTAATTGTTGGGCCGGATAAGTATTAATCTGAAAGGCAAGCGCAAATATCATTTCCAGGTTATAGACGATCTGATATCTCAAATCCTCTTTCCCCACGAGCCCACGGCATTGGTTGTTTTGCGTTCTGCGGGAAAACAAAAACTCCCGATTTCGTTTGGAAATCAGGAGCTTACTGCTAATTGCTTTTCTTCAAAGTGGTGCCACCAGGAATCGTAATCTAACGATAAGTGGCTGAATATCTTTGATGTATATCTTAGCTAAAGACGTAATCTCCCGCTATTGCTCCACCGGATTCTTGCAATATTTTGCAGTGTCTTGCGGAGTCGATTTCCTATCACTCTACAAAGGTAACGCTTTATCTTGAAATACAAACAGATGCCTTGTGTTTTTGCTCCACCTCAGTGTGGGATTCATATTTCTCCCAAAATTAAGGTCTATAACATTGGCTTTTTCTGTTTAATCCATAAACACAACATGAATGTGTTTTTGAATCTAAATTGTCATATATTTACCATCCTAATTTTGAGTTATGATATGCTGATGGAGTGTGTTAGTAGATTTATATTACTATCACTCTAATTTACACACTAAAGACCAAAACCAAACAGGACATGATATTCTAATATTGAGAGTAAAATTGGCGGAAAATTTACTGTTTATAGATATTTCAAGAAGAAAATTCTCACTATCTGAAGTAAGGTATATTAAGGTATATGCTGTATGTTGATATATGAATGTTAGAATAATATTCAACAGAGAGTTTAACCTGAAAGCTATAGCTATATTTTTAAATAATAGCAAATATGACATCAAATATTGGATAATTTATTTTATCTTTGTTATTAAATTGGGCGTGTTATATATTTGCGCCCTAACCTTATTGTGTAATGTATTGATATACATAGTATTAACAATTGAGTAAATAACTGAATAATGAGTAGGCAAATATATCTACCTGAATTGCTAAGTATAAACATCAAGAATTATACTTTATATCCAAATGGTCTGGACTATACCTTTGATTTTGTTAAAGGTGTCAATCTAGTACTAGGTGGTAATGGTATGGGAAAAACCACTTTTGTTAATATTATTCGATTTGCTATTCTCGGACTATATAAAAAGCCTTTTGGATATACTCGTACTTACCAAGGGAATATTATAGAAAAGCGTCAATTGTTTCCACAAAAATATTTTAGCAATCGTATGGATGACAGCATTCCAACAGATGCGTCTCCTACAGTATCGATTAGCATGAAGTTAAATAATGTGACAGTTGAATTGACAAGGGACTTATCTTCTATAACCTTGACCCAGCTTAAGGTAGATGGTGCAGAACTACCCGGTACCTTAATAAATCAATTTAGCTACGAAAAATTATCAGATACGGCAAAAATTAATACGTTACCTTATAAATATGAAAGAATCATTAAGGATAACACAAATCTAGAATTTGATGATCTGATATTTTTTGTAAACGAAGTACTCTTTTTTGGAGAAGATCACAAAACCATCCTTTGGAATGATGGTGATGTTTTCCCGGATGTACAAAGCGAACTATTCAACAAATATTTTAACGATCCAGATCTTGATAAGAAACGACAAGAAGCTATCAGAAAAGCAAAGTATTTTGATAGTTTGTCTCGACATAGCTCAGAAGACATGAGAGCCATCAATAAGGTTTTGAGCAAAATGAAGGATACGTCTATATCCACTGCCCACTCAACAGCCAACCAAGGAAATCCAGCTCTCGCTCTTATTAATTTGAAGGGACGGCTTGAGGAAATGGATGCTAGATTGGCATCTGTACAAAAAGAACGTGCTTCTAAGAGTCAAGACATATCGCTATTGCAGAATGAAATAAATAAAATCAGTTTATCTGCAAATGACATTGATAAACAATTAAAGCAAATTGAGGAGCAACTAAATAACCGTATATGGGAGACGCTGCACCCCTCATATCATGTTTTCATAAAGAATATTCAGTTGAATCACATTTGCCCGATGTGTAATCAGCCGAATGATGAATTGGTTGAGAAAGTAACAAATAATTCAAATAGTTGTTTTGCTTGTAATTCTCCAATTAATGAAAATACAGAAGATGACACTATATTAAGAAACCGTTTTAATGAAATAAATATACAGAGGAAAACATTATATCAGTCTATAAATAGCAAAAAGAAAACAATACAAAATATTGAACAACAAATAATTAGTTTAGATTCGGAATTCACAAAGATTGAATTGGAAAGAAGAATAATTCAGCAGAAAGTCAGAGAACTAGAGTATGAGAATGCAATGTCTGATAATAGTCAAAATTCTATTCAACCTTTTCTTGATGAAGTAAATCGTCTGACACAGCAAAAAGAGGCATATCAAAAACAACGAGACGAGCAGTATAATATAGTGAAATCCATTTCAAATGAGATAGAAGATGTCATAACAGCTAATGTTCATAAATTTTCCTCTATTTTTGCCCAATACGCAGGAAAATTCTTAGGTGTGCCTTGTGAATTAACATACATCAAGCAGGCTGGAGATGTGAATAAACGGTTTTATCCAGTTATTGATGGGAAAGTACGGTTTTACGAAGAAGAAATGTCGGAGTCTCAAAGATTCTTTGTAGATCATTCCTTCAGAATGAGTATTCTTACATTCTTCTATAAAACTCCATCTTTTTATATAGTAGAAACTCCGGATAGCAGTTTGGATATATCTTACGAGAGGAATGCAGCAAGTGTTTTTGCAGAATTTCTAACGAAGCCCAACTCATTGATCATAACATCAAATCTGAACAATAGTTTGTTTATTGAACATTTATTAGATCAGAAAGATATTAATCTTGGCATTGTAGGTTTATTAGATATTGCAAAAAAATCTACTATACAAAACACAAGTGAGCAATTAAAAACAATTTATCATCATATAAAAAACAGATTGGAATAATGTTAGAGAAGAATTTGATAAGAGCGAATGAAGATATTGTAACCGTTTCTGCTATTGCTAAAAGTATGGGGTGGGGAGCTGTTTCAGAACAATCTTTTCAAAGAGTATTGTATTTAGTGCAAGTCCTCTATTCTTTCAAGCATGAAGGAATAGAGAATATATTCTCATATTACCATTTTACTGTAACAACTTTTGGACCATATTCAGATTTGATAGAACGAAGTTTAGTCTATTTGAAGAGTTCTTTAATATTATGTGAAGATGAAGGTGGTTTGATTTTAAGTTCTAAAAAGGAGATTCCTATGAGTCAAGAAAAAGTTGAATGGCTTAGAACTGTTATGTATATGTTAGGCAAATATGGTGAAAAACGATTATTTGGCTTTATTGTTAATGATCCATCTTATGAGAATGCTTTGCAAACCAACAATGTTGACGGTATAGATACATCATCACCTGATAGCGAAACGCTTAAAGTTCTCAAAGATTTCAAAGTCGCTTTTGAGCAAACCCTTGACGATACATCAGCCATTAGCGATGAGAAATACATAGAGCTATATTTTGAATATATATTTAGCGAAATCATAAAGTAGCAGGTTATGAAAACAAAATTCAGCCAAAATGCAAACTTCAAGGATTTGCTAAAACGTAATCAGAATGCCATAGTGGATGCGGCATTGAATGGATTAGAAGCTACTGATAACTTTAAACTTATGCAGTCGCTTATAAAAGCTATGTGCGATAAACACCCAGACAATAGCTTTAAGTATATTGTCATATCAGAAGAAGACTTATTGAATCTTACCACTAATGCAGACAGTGCTATTGAACAATTGTTTACAGATCAATTATTTATTCAAAATCGCCATATAGTCATTGATTCTAATTTTAACATTCAAGAAGTCAATAATGACTTGAATAAAGATAATAACGAAACAAGACGCATCTTCACACAAATGTCAATGGATGGAGTAGTTGTGTTTATGGTGTCCCCAGAAGGCATTATCAATTATTTTGTTAATGGTCGTGATGGTGGTGATTCTATTTTCTACGAAAGTTCAGCTTTGCATTCATTCAATAACAAAAAACCTATTTCAGAATTGCCGAGAGTACTTGAGGATTATAGAAAACACTTAAAACTTAGAGATACATATTCCAAGTTCTTTGTTGAAAAAAGTCATTTAAAATCTCTGAGAGCTGATTTAGGTTCGGAACTTAGTGATGAACAATTTGTCAAAGCTAATAAGCAATTACTTAGAAACACTCCAGAAGATTGTTTCAGAGATGACTTACGTATGTTCTTAAAGGAAAAATTAAAAGTATTTTTCGTGCAGAAAGAGGTTATGTTGGAAAGTTTGAAGAGACTAGATATTGCCATGATTGACGAGGATGGTGAGGGATTGTATTTTATAGAAATCAAGTGGGTTGGCACTAGTATTCATAAATTAGGAAAGAGAATAGGAACCACATATAGCGCTAAGCCACGTATTGTTCCTGAGGCATTCATACAATCAGCAGCTTACATAACAGAATTGTTGGCTGAAGAAAAAGATTTCAAGTTGGGATATTTGGCTGTATTTGACGCAAGAGAAGAAGAACTTCCGGATACAGGAACAGACATGACAATCGACCAAATACCAGAAAAAGATAGAGCGTCTTATTATAGACATATTAAATTAGCTGATTTTAGAGTAATAAACGAACACCCTAACTAATATAACAACTATGTACAAAGACTATAAATTCATAGATTGCACAGAGAAATACCATTCAGTTATGCAATTTGACAAAAACAAGAACGTTTTTGTACATCGTTGGTACCCTTTTGTAGAAGGATATTCCAAGAAGTTCATTGAAGACATTCTAAGAGAATTACCATTCGTACCATCTTGTGCCTTAGAGCCGTTTTGTGGTAGCGGAACAACTCCTGTAGAGTTACAGAATCATGGTATAAAGTGTTATTCATTTGAGGTTAGCCCTTTCATGCATCTTCTATCAACAGTTAAATTAAGCAGAAAATATAATATAGATAGTTTTGAGTATTATGTTAAGGCAATAACTAAAAAATTATCTCATACAAATCGGAATATACGTAAGCTAGAGTCATTGCCTTTTGGTGATACTGTTGTAAAAAGAAATCAGAATAAGAAGTGGAACTTTCATGATGCATCTATAGATGGTATTCTTGATATAAGACATGCCATTAGAACACTTGTTGACAATGATGATTATAAAGATTTATTTACTATCGCGTTAGCGTCAATCATTCTTCAAGCAAGCAATATGTTTCGTAATGGTAAGTGCTTGTCCTACAAAAAGGGATGGGAAACTAGAATTTTTAGCAGAAAAGATATTCATAATTTCTTTTTGGATAAATTAAATTCAATATTTGCAGAAGATATTAGAATCATCTCTAAAGAGAATCCGTCTGTACACAATTCAGAAATCTGCTATTTAGGCGATGTTAGAAAATGTATACAAAAAGTGCCTGATGGAGAAATAGATCTAATTATAACATCACCTCCATATCTTAACTCTAGAGATTATACTGATATTTATATGCTAGAATTAAAGGTTCTTGGACTAATCAATTCTCACGAAGAACTTCGTGTATTGCGTAAAAATACATTACGTTCTCATGTGCAAGTATCTTATGAGAATATTATTCCGATAGAGAATGAACGGCTAAAAAAGAGTCTATATGAGATGTCCAAAAATGAACAAAAAGTCTGGAATTCAGATATCATAAATATGATATGTGGATATTTTGAAGATATGCAATTCTTGTTTTCTGAATTTGCTAAAAAGATGCGGAAAGGTGGAATTATTTATTTTAATGTGGCAAATTCTGCATATTATGGTGTCGAAGTGCCTGTGGATTACATTATTGCAGATATTGCAGAATCTTGTGGCTTTAAAGTTAGAGAGATTCGTAAAGCCAGAGATTTAAAGACCAGTCCTCAACAAAGTGCAAAGATTGGTAAACTTCGAGAAAGTGTTATTGTAATTGATTATTAGCAAAATATTATAAATCAGAATATTAATAGTGACATTTGGGAGGCGATTTATCGATTGTTATAGCCGAAAAATCGTTATGGAGATGAATAAAGATTTATATTTATTAATTAACTAACAGGAAGTACGTACAAGTTGACATAATCTTAAATATAAGTGTGATAATTACTAGCTAAATTATAAGTTACATTGTCTAAAATTTTGTGTAAATGGAAACAGAATTCAGCTGTAAGTCTA
>NZ_JANRHN010000043.1:0-25586 GCF_024733745.1 Bacteroides sp. ET225
AGTTTTTTATATTAAAAAGGTAAGTAATCCTCCATCTTGTATATTTCTTACAGTTGTTAGCGAGTAATATTGAAATCTAAAGTATTTTTATGCTCGTATGTATATTATAATGTAATATATGCAGATAAATAACCGCATGAAATAGCAAAATCAATATTTATCAGCATTTTAGATATGACTTATGATTACCATTCATCATGCAGATAACCATTGACCTTTCAGATTGGAACAGTCTGCTGATTATATACTCACGTAATTGTTGGGCCGGATAAGTATTAATCTGAAAGGCAAGCGCAAATATCATTTCCAGGTTATAGACTACCTGATACCCCTCTTGTAACGAAATACGTTGTCCTGCGGTGAATGGTTGCAATACCCCCAGCTTATATATTCTTCTTTTCGCAGCCCTTAAAGTCGGTGCAACTATATTGAACAAGCCGATAAGTTCGGCTTCGTCCATACGAATCTTATCAGGATGGACAGCAGGAATAACAATCCTGCCGTCCTCCGTTATATGGATAATTTCTCTTTTCATAAGCTATAGGCAATTTGAAAGTACATCCCTTACATTATTCATATCTTTCAGAATGGAACTGTCGAGTACCCTTGCATAGTGCTGCGTCATCTTGATATTGGTGTGACCGAGCATTTTGGCTACATTCTCAATGCTTACCCCATTGGCTAAACAAACAGATGTGGCATACGAGTGACGGGCTGTGTGGGTAGTCAGGTTCTTCTTTATCAGACACAGGTCGGCAATCTCTTTCAGATAGCTGTTCATCTTCTGATTGCAGGGAACAGGCAGCAATACTCCTTTCTTTTTGCAGGCAGGATAATCTGCATATTTTCTCAGGATTTCCAAAGGAATATCCAGCAGCGGAATATTGCACATGTTCTTTGTTTTCTGACGTGGCTTCCTGATCCACAGGTTTCCGTTGTTGTCTCTTACGATATGCTCAGGGGAAAGCTGTTGCACGTCGATGAAAGCCAGACCGGTAAAGGCGGCGAAGATAAAAACATTACGGACTACGGTGATTCGCTCCAGAGGAAATTCCTTGTGGTAGATGGTCAGTAGCTCATCCATAGTAAGAAACTCACGGATTACTTCTTTTTCGTGGAACTTGATACCGATAAACGGATCTTTGGCTATCCATTCATTGGCCAGTGCCAGATTGGTAATTTTCTTCAGACATTTCATATAACGGATAACGGTATTCTGCTGACATTCCTTTTCTGTCTTCAAATAAAATTCAAAGGCACGTACCAGTTCACCGTTGATTTCCGCCAGCGGCAGATCATCCTTTCCGTATTTCTGTCTGATAAGTTCGGCAAGATAGCGCTTGCAGCTTTCATAACGGCGAACGGTAATCAGGGCGTAGTCTTTACCGACCAAGGCACGGCATTGATCATTGTGCTCCTGCATGGTACCGATGAGAGTGCGTACCGCTTCCGGTTCTTTGTCCTGTCCGAAAAATATTTCCTGTAACAGACGTGCCGTTATAGGCTGGTTCTGCTCTTCCAGTTCACAAAAGATCTGATGTAACTTGATTCTCGCATTTTCGATGTAGGCATTCAGATCGCATGATTTGCGGCTTTTGCCTCTGGCGGATTCCTTTGCCTGACTCCAGAGAGACGGGTCAATGCTTTTGCGGATGTTGTTTTCAACTCGCGTACCATCTACAGTGATACGCATACACACGGACGCTTCTCCGTTTTTCAGCAGCTTGGTCTTCTTCAAGAAGAAAAGCACATTGAATGAACTTCTTTTCATTTTTCTTACAGTTTTTAGTTTGGACAAAAGTAGGAAACCGACCACGTTTTCTTGATACGCAAAACATTGCAAATCAGCGAGAAAGACTCTAATTCGGTGGAGATTTTTGCTCCACCTTTTATCTCCACCTTTTGCTCCACCTCGAACGGTAATATTTTGCCGTTTTTTGCGTGCCTGGGGAAAACAAAAAATCCCGATTTCGCTTGGAAATCAGGATTTTACTGTCTTTTGCTTTTCTTCAAAGTGGTGCCACCAGGAATCGAACCGGGGACACAAGGATTTTCAGTCCTTTGCTCTACCAACTGAGCTATGGCACCTTGCTGTCTTATTTGATTGCGCTTGCAAAGGTAGTGCATTTTTTTTAACTGACAAACTTTTAGAAAGGAAAAAATGATTTTTTTGCTTTTACGGCTCTCTTGATATGAAAAACAGCATCCTAATGCAATGGATTCATTGCCTTGGGATGCTGTGATGTGATTTTTTGCGGCTTATTCTTTCAAAGGGTTCCACCCCTGAGCTTTCAACTCCAATTCATTGCCGTCACGAGTGACGAGAGCACAGCCAAGTTCCGGTTTTGTAATGTGGCCGATTATCTTGACATCTTTTAATTCAGAAATCGTTTCATGCGCTGTCAAAGGTACGGTGAACAGCAGCTCGTAGTCTTCTCCGCCATTTAAGGCACAAGTGCTTAGATTCATATTGAACTCTTCGGCCATGACAGCGGTCTGATAATCGATTGGAATTCTTTCTTCATAAATCCGGCAGCCTGTATTGCTTTGTGAACAGATATGCATCAGTTCCGATGAAAGCCCATCTGAAACGTCCATCATGGCAGTGGGCTTGATGCCAGCCTGGGCAAGGTTCTCGATTATATCTTTTCTGGCTTCCGGTTTCAGAATTCGTTCCAACAGATATTCTTTCCCGGCAAAATCCGGCTGAACGTCTTTTTCGCCTTTAAATACGGCTTTTTCTCGTTCAAGCAGCTGAAGCCCCATGTAGGCAGCTCCCAAATCACCAGAAACACAGATCAGATCTGTATCTTGAGCTCCGTTGCGGTATACTATTTGGCCTTTGTCTGCTTCACCGATGCAGGTGATGGAAATTGCCATTCCCGTGACTGATGAAGTTGTGTCGCCTCCTACTATGTCAACGTGGTGTAGTTGGCAGGCCAGTTTTAATCCTTCATAAAAATCCTCGAGATCTTCCACACAGAAACGTTTTGATATGGCCAGCGAAACTGTTATTTGTTTCGGTGTACCGTTCATTGCGTAGATATCCGAGAAGTTTACCATTGCCGCTTTGTATCCCAGATGCTTCAGTGGAGTATATACCAGATCAAAATGAACGCCTTCCATCAGCAGGTCTGTGGTCATCAGCACCTGTTTGTTTGAAAAGTTCATGACTGCAGCATCATCTCCTACACCATAAACCGTTTCCGGGTTCTGAAGTTTGATGCCTTGAGTTAAATGCTTGATCAAGCCGAACTCGCCTAGAGTTGAGATTTCTGTTCTTTGTCCTTCGTGCATGGTCTTTTATGCTCTGTTAATAAGTTCCCTCATAATGGTTGTCATGCGTGGTTGCGCTTCGTCTGCTGCTTTTTGCACCTCTTCATGCGAAACTTCCACAATTTTTCCTTCTACGCCTAAGTCTGTAATAACGGAGATTCCAAAAACCTTGATTCCGCAATGGTTGGCAACGATAACTTCCGGAACGGTTGACATTCCCACCGCATCTCCGCCGAGGATATGGTACATCTTATATTCTGCAGGCGTTTCAAAGGTTGGGCCTTGTGTGCCGATATATACTCCCTGCTGTACCTTTATGCCTTTTTCTTTGGCGATTTCCAATGCGTGGTTAATGATTTCTTTTGAATAAGCTTCGCTCATATCCGGGAAGCGAGGACCGTATTCGATATTCTTGCCGCGTAGCGGATGCTCCGGGAAAAAGTTGATGTGGTCGGTGATAATCATCAAATCTCCGATTTCAAAATCGGGATTCATGCCTCCGGCTGCATTGGAAACGAATAAGGTTTTGATGCCAAGTTCGCGCATGACACGTACCGGAAAGGTTACTTCCTGCATTGAGTAGCCTTCGTAAAAGTGAAAACGTCCTTGCATGGCCATTATATCCTTGTTTCCCAGTTTTCCGAAGATGAGTTTTCCCTTGTGTCCTTCTACGGTTGACACAGGGAAGTTGGGTATGTCCGAATAATTGATTTCGTATGCATCAGTTATTTCCTGTACCAGACTGCCCAGCCCGGTTCCCAGAATGATTGCTGTTTCCGGTTGAGTGTGCATTTTAGCTTTGATGAATGCTGCTGTTTCTTGAATTTTTTCTAACATACTCGATTATTTTTTGGTTAAATATAGTTTCTTGTTTATTTATAAATTCCACTTCTATAGGAAGTGTGTAGATCGATTCTTTAAGCACGTTGCTCAATTGGTGCATTCTTAGCCGTGCCGCGTCTTTCTCTGTCGTAACAATTAGCCTTCTGTCTGCCGTCAGTTGCCCGAACATTCTTTCCAACTTTTGCAAATCTTGCCTGTTGAATGCGTGATGGTCGGGAAACGCCAGCAGGCGAACCTTGTCGCAATGTGTCCTCAATGTTTTTGCCAGACCATCGGGTGAAGCAATGCCTGTCAGCAAAAGAATCTCTTCCTGTTTCTTCAGGCTGTCGAGTGAACGTTCGGCGGCATTGGCGAACAGAGGCTGTAGTTTGCCGTATTTCATGGTTGTAAACAAAACTTCCTGTCCGGAATGAGGCTGAAGTTTCCTTTTTATACTTTCTTGTTCCGTGTCAGACAATCCGGCGGGGCACTTTGTTACGATGATGATATCTGCGCGTTTTTTACCGTTCCGTGTTTCCCTCAGCCTTCCTGCCGGCAATAGCTGGTCCTCGTAAATCGGGCGGTTGTAGTCGGTCAGCAAAACCGATAGTCCGGGGGTTACATAACGGTGCTGGAAAGCGTCGTCAAGCAGAATCACTTCAGTTGCCGGGCATTTCTCTTGTATCAAATTGATGCCCTCGCAGCGGTCTGCATCTACGGCTACTGTAATGTCTGGAAATTTGCGTGCCATCTGGAACGGCTCATCTCCGATTTCGGCAGCCGTGCTTGATGAGGAAGCAAGCACAAAACCCTTTGTTTCCCGTTTATATCCCCGACTTAATGCCGCTACTTTGAACTCCTTTTTCAGCAGACGGATCAGATACTCCGTGTGAGGAGTTTTTCCCGTTCCTCCTACCGTCAGATTTCCAATGCATATCAGCGGGAACGGGAAGGAGCGGGAGCGCAGCATTCCCCAATCGAAAAGTTTGTTGCGGATGCTTGCTCCGATTCCGTATAGCATACTGACAGGCCATAGCCCCCAATATATTTTGGGCTTGTTCTTGCGCATGGATTCCTGGTTTTATCGGATGTGCAGTTCAAACGGCATGCGAGCTTGCAGACGGTCTGCTTTGTTGATGTTTTTGAGCAATAGCAGTTCGTTGTAGAATTCGCCGCAAGCCTGCTTCAGCTGACTCTTGATGTAGCGTCCTTTGCCCGTACTGATCAGACTGGTAAAGAAATCTTCCTTTTCCGGATAGCAGATCAGGTTGTATTCGTCCGTGCCGCTGAGCTCTTTGGCCAGAGATATTGCCGTGTCCAGTCCTCCCAGTTGGTCCACCAGATTCAGCTCTTTTGCCATAGATCCTGTCCAGACGCGTCCTTCTGCAATGCTTTTGATGGAATCGACAGACATGCCTCGTCCGTCTGCGCAGCGTTTGGTAAAGAGTTCGTATCCGTTATTTACCATGTGCTGGATCAGTGCGCCTTCTTCTTCGTTCAGCGGGCGTCCCATACTGCCAAGGTCGGAAAGTTTATTGGTCTTCACCCCGTCGATGCGGAGCCCCAGTTTATCAGTCATCAGTTGTGAGATGTCCGGAACCAGTCCGAAAATACCGATGGAGCCGGTCAACGTCGTAGGTTCGGCTACAATTTTTGTTGCGGCGCAAGAGATATAATAACCTCCGGAGGCTGCATAATCGCCCATTGATACGACTACCGGTTTTTCAGCTTTCAGCAGTGAAACTTCGCGCCAGATCTGTTCCGATCCGTATGCGCTTCCACCCGGAGAATTCACGCGGAGCACTACAGCTTTTACATGTTCGTCTTTCCGCAGGTCACGCAAGTCCTTGCATACCTTCTCAGAATTGATGCCTTCATCGTAGGAGCTGCCATTGTCGATGTCGCCAGTTGCATAATATACAGCGATAATGTTTCCGCTTTTGTTTTTCGGCTTTTTGGACGAAACGTTGATCATGTCTTCCAGCGTCAAAGTGCGCAGTTCATCATCTTCTTCTGTTTCTGTCAATGATTTCAGGTAGGCCAGCACCTCATCCTTGTACATCAGCGTATCGGCCAGTCCGTTCTCTATGTATGTCTGTGCCGGTTGGAAATCCATATTTCTGTCCGCCAGTGCGTTCAGTGAGTCTTTGCTTACATTGCGTGATTCTGCGACATCCTCCAGCATCTCGTTCCATATTGAATGAATGAAAGCTTGTGTCTGCTTGCGGTTGGCCGGGCTCATCTCCGTACCGATATAGGGTTCTACAGCCGACTTGTAAGTTCCGACACGGAAAACCTGCATTTTTACGCCTATTTTGTCCAGCAGATCTTTGTAGAACATACTTTCGGCAGCCAGACCATGCCATGACAGACTTCCGGCCGGGTTGACAATAACCTTATCGGCGACGCTCGCCAGATAATACCCCCCCTGTGTGTAAGCATCGCTGTATGCAATCAGAAATTTTCCGCTTTTCTTGAAATCAGCCAGAGCATTCCGTATCTCTTGCAGGGAGGCGCTGGAACACACCAATGCTCCGCTATTCAGGTATATTCCCTTGATATGTTTGTCTTTTTCGGCCTTGCGTATGGAAGCCAGAATGTCGTCCAGTCCCATAGTCATAGACATGTTGTCGTCCAGAAACTGGTCGATAGGGCTTGGTTGGTAACGTTCGTCAACCACCCCCTGCAAGTCGAGCGTAAAGACAGACTTGTCCTTCACTACGGTTTCTGTGGCAGATGTTGCCAGCAGCCCTGCCATTGTTGTGATTCCCAGAATGGCGAAAATGAATCCGCAAATGAATATGCCCGCAATCGTGGCTAATGTACTTCGGAGAAATTCTTTCATACGGTGTTGTTTTAGTTTGTTTCTTGTTCTTGCGCTTTTGCCTTAAACGCAAGCGCATACATACGCATCTGTTTCACCATGGCCAGCAGTCCGTTGCTGCGTGTCGGTGAGAGGTGCTCTTTCAGACCGATTTTTTCAATGAAATACAGGTCTGCATCCAGAATTTCGTCTGGCGTATGCCCTGATATCACTTTTATGAGCAGCGCGATGATTCCTTTTACGATCAGCGCATCGCTTTCTGCCTGAAAGATGACTTTCCCGTCTACGAGATCAGCCTGAAGCCATACCCTGCTCTGACATCCGTCAATCAGATTCTGGTCGGTTTTATATTTGGGATCGAGGGCTTCCTGCTCATTTCCCAAGTCAATGAGCAGCTGGTATTTGTCCATCCAATCCTCAAAGTCGCTGAATTCCTCTATTACTTCATTCTGAAGTTCATTGATCGTTTTCATTGTCGTTCGTTTTATGTTGATTATTTTTCATTGTAGATTACTCCCATTACGGTCTGTCCTACAGCCTGGAGTGTTGCTTTGTCAATATGTTCGATCGTATCGTCTGTTGTATGCCATGTCGGATTGAACCCCGTATCGCCCTGCACGTCATAATGAATGATGTCAACGCATGGGATTTGGCGGAACTGGTTGACGTAGACGTGATCGTCTGTCACCTCTCCTCCTTCCTGTTTGATGAAGTATCGTCCGTATCCCAGTTGTTCGGCCATCTTCCAGATTTTCTTCATTGGGCTGTTGGCCGTACGTGCCGAGAAACGTTCGTAATAGAAAGTGGCGTCTTTGGCTCCTACCATGTCAAGCAGAATGCCGAAGCGTGCCTTGTAGTCGCTGACATGGGGGATGCGTCCCCAGTATTGTGCGCCAAGGCACCATGTGTCGGATTTGTAAGTCCCTTGGTAGAACTCGGGAATTCCGTAGTCTTCCGCATCGAAGAAAGCGATGTCGATGCCTATTGCCGGAGCTTTCATCTGGATTTGCCGTGCGATTTCCAGCAAGACTCCTACGCCGCTTGCTCCGTCGTTGGCTCCGTCGATAGGCGTCTGGTGGAATTTTTCTTCATCTTGGTCAGCATAGGGGCGGCTGTCCCAGTGTGCGCAGAGCAGCACCCGCTTCTTCATTTCCGGCTTGTATGAACCGATGATGTTGCGTGCTTTCAGGATGGTGCCGTCATAAGCCATCAGGTCGGCGTATTGACTGTATACTTTTGCGCCGAACTTTTCCAGTTGTCCGGCCAGATAGTTTCCGCAATTCTTGTGTGCGGCAGAGTTCGGTACGCGCGGCCCGAAGCTGACCTGTGCAGCGATATATGAATAAGCGCTGTCTGCATTGAATGCGGGAGCCGGAACAATCGTTTGGGAGGCAGCCTCTTCTGTCTGGCTGCTGTTTTTCTTGCTGCTTCCGCAAGAAATCAGCGCGCTTCCCGAAAGAAAAGCCAATGTTACCAATAGGTTTTTATATGAAATCATATCTTTTTGTCTTATCGGTGTAAAGTTATAATTTATTTGTATATGGATTTGTTTTTTGCCTGATTTTTCTTTCCCTTTTATCTTCCAGCCTGCTTCTGCACTTCTTCCATAATCCGGAGAAAATTGCCTCCCCATATTTTCTGAATATCTTGTTCGCTGTAGCGTTCGAACAGCAGGCGGCGGGTGAAATTGATAAGTTCTGAAGAGTCGTTGCATCCGATGATTCCCCCGTCGCCGTCGAAGTCGCTGCCTATTCCTACATGGTCTATGCCCATGATATTGACCGCATGATGGAGGTGTTCGACGGCATCGCAGATGGTAGCTTCTCGGGAGGAGTGTAAAAAGCCGCTGTAGAGGCATATTTGCACGGTTCCTCCTTTCCGTGCAATGGCTTTCAGCTGCTCATCTGTCAGGTTGCGCGGATGATTGCATAAGCTTCGGCATGAAGAATGAGAGCATACCGGAGGCAGCGGACTGATTTCCAGTGTTTCATAGAAAGTGCGTTCACCTGCGTGCGACAGATCGACGACCATGCCCACGCGGTTCATTTCTTTGATTACCTGCTCGCCGAATTCACTGACTCCCAGATTCTCGTCGTTGTAGCGTGCCGATCCGCAGATGTCATTGTTTCCGTTATGGCATAGCGTCATGTATACGACTCCCCGCTTGCGGAAGCGTTCCACATTGTTCAAATCTTTTCCGATGGCATAGCCGTTTTCGATGCCGAGCATAATGGCCTTTTTCCCGTCACGCTTCAATCGGAACAGGTCCGCTGGGGTATAAGCGATGTCTACTGCCGTACAGTTCATCGCCGCCATTCTTTCAATCTCGTCCAAAAGCTGGTCGGCTTTGGCTGTCGCTGCCAGCAGAGCTTCTTCCGTGCGTTCTTTCTGAGGCAGATAAGCTACCATGATGGTTGCGTCCTGCCGTCCTTCGGTCATCTTGTGGAGGTCGACTTTGATTTGGGGATCGCGGGCGGCGAAATTGATGTTCCGGTCAAAGAACATCGGCGTGTCGCAATGCGTGTCAAGTGTAAGCAGCCGTTTGTGGATTCGTTTGGCTTCACGAAACGATTTCGCTTCCTTTATCAGCCAGCCGAAAAGAGGCATCATGTACTTGTCATGATTCAGCAGAAAGCATTCCGGATGCCATTGTACGCCTAGCATGGATTTGTATTCTGTGCTTTCGATAGCTTCGATCACTCCGTCGGGAGCCGTTGCTGAAACGCGAAAGCCGGGTGCCGGCGATTTGACGGCCTGATGATGGAATGAGTTGACCGGGAGCTTTTCCGTTCGCATGATTCGGTGCAGCAGGCTGTCTGCCGCGATGTCTACCGTATGTGAGGCAAATGCGCGGTCCATATCCTGGCTGTGCTTGAGCAGTGTGCCGTCCGTTTCGCTATAGATGTCCTGATAGAGCGATCCGCCCAATGCGGCATTCATTATCTGTATGCCGCGGCAGATGCCCAGTATGGGGATTTGGCGGTTGGCCGCCAGCCGGACAAGCATCAGTTCTTGCTTGTCGCGGTAAGGGTTTATGCTGTGAAGACCCGGTTTCGGCTCCTCATCCAGAAAGAGGGGATTGATGTCGCCGCCTCCTGAAAGAAGGATGCCGTCCAGACTGTCGAGCATGTTGAGAAGCAGTTGCATGTCTTCATAAGGAGGGATGATGAGAGGGACTCCTCCGGCTTGAACGACCGACTGATAGTATCCGGGAGCCAAGGTGAGGTTGCCGTCGCTGAAGTTTCCGGTAATTCCGATGAGCGGCGCTCCTTTTTTGTGGTTGGGAAAACGGCTATGCAGGTTGCTGTATTCTGAGCTGATGTCGAAAGATAAAGTTGTTGCCATACGTTAAATGTTTCTGCTATTCGGACAAATATAGGGATTTATCCGAATAAATTTTGCATATTTGTTTAAAATCTGATGATATGGATATGATTCAAACGCTTTCTCAGTTGGTAAATTGCCTGCGCTCCAGAGGAATAAGGCGTAAAGTAGCGGTTGTCTGCCCGAACGATCCCCATACGGAGTATGTGATCATACGCAGTTTGAGGGAAGAGATAGCCGAATATCTTCTGGTGACAGACTCTGCCCATCTCGATGTGGCCTGGCATCTTTGGTCGGCTTCTCCCGATTTTATCCGGATTTATGAGGTCGCCACTCCTGATGATGCCGCTGCCCTGGCAGTACAGTTGGTACGGACAGGTGAGGCAGATATTTTGATGAAAGGGCTTATCAATACAGACAATCTGTTGCGCGCGGTGCTGAAGAAAGGAGTCGGCCTGTTGCCGGAAGGGGGTGTTCTGAGTCATGTGGCAGTAGCTCAGGTGCCGCTTTATCATAAGCTGCTTTTCTTTTCGGATGCAGCTGTCATCCCTCGTCCGACGCTTGAACAGTTCCGTGCCATGATCATGAATGACATTTCTGTCTGCCGTAAGTTCGGCAATGACGAACCGCGTGTGGCATTGATCCATTGCACGGAAAAGATCAACGAGAAGTTTCCGCATACATTGAGTTATGCGGCTTTGAAACAGGAGGCCGCTGAAGGAAAATTCGGCAGAATGTTTATAGACGGTCCGATGGATGCCAAGACCGCATGCGACAAGCATAGCGGTGACATCAAAGGGCTTTCGTCGCCGGTGGTCGGGAATGCCGATATCTTGATTTTTCCGAACATTGAGTCAGGAAACACATTCTATAAGACTTTGTCGCTGTTCGGCGATGCGAATATGGCGGGAATGCTGACCGGAACGATTGCTCCGGTGGTTGTTCCTTCGCGGAGCGATTCGGGGAACTCCAAATACTACAGTCTGGCGTTGGCGTGTCTGGCGGGAAATCAACAAGATCAATAGTCATATATGAGAATATTAGTAATCAATCCCGGTTCAACTTCAACCAAGTTGGCCGTATATGACGAAAGCGGTCCTTTATGGAAGGACAGCCTGAGCCATCCGTCTAAGGAACTGGCTGCGTTTCGTCATATCAATGAGCAGTATGATTACCGGTGCAGCCACGTGAGGGACACATTGGCGCGTGCGGGTATCCGCCTGGAGTTTGACGCAGTGGTGGCGCGGGGCGGTTTGCTGAAACCGACGCCGGGCGGAGTGTACCGCATAAACGAGCGCATTAAACACGATTTGTGGAATGCGGATATGGAACACGCTTCGAATCTGGCGGCTTGGATTGCCGATGAGATTGCCGGAGAAGCGGGCTGCCCGTCGTTTATCGCCGATCCTGTGGTGACAGACGAACTTTGCGCTCTTGCCCGTCTGACCGGCATTCCGGAGATTCCGCGTATCTCCATATTCCATGCTTTGAACAGTCGGGCGGTTTCCAGAAACTATGCGTCACGGATCGGGAAAAAGTATGAAGAACTGAATCTGGTGGTGGCTCATCTGGGAGGAGGGATTTCAGTCAGTGCGCATCATCACGGAAAGGTCATTGATGTGAACAACGCCCTGAATGGAGAAGGTCCTTTCAGTCCTGAACGTGCGGGAACTGTTCCGGCACGCCAGCTTGTGGATCTCTGTTTCAGCGGAAAATATACCTATAAGGAGATCAGGAAAATGCTGAACGGCAAAGGAGGTCTGATCGCTCATTTGGGAACAACCGATGTGCCGACCATTGTCCGCTGGGCGCACGCAGGCGCGAAAAACCACAAGCTGGTGCTCGATTCCATGCTTTATGCGGTGGCCAAACAGATCGGCGCGATGTATGTGGCGCTTCACGGTCAGACTGATGCCATCATCCTGACCGGCGGAATCGCTTTCAGCGACTATTGTGTGGAAGGAATACGTGAATGGATCGAAGGGCTGGCTCCAATAGTTGTCATTCCCGGTGAAGATGAGATGGGAGCACTGGCCATGAATGCAATAGGAGCGTTGAGAGGAGAACTCCCGCTGCAGGAATATTGTCCGGCCTGATTTTAAAGCATAATCCGTAACGGCAGACGCTGCGGTTCGTTTGCCAAGAAGAATGGAATGTCAGCTAAAAGCAGGCGATTGTCCGTGATATTCTGTATCTCTGGCTTAGAGATGTCTATCTCCAGCCTGGAGATACATATCTTCAGATTGAAGATGTATATCTTTAGGCTGGAGATAGACTTTCTTAAGGGGCTGGCTGAATTCTTTCCAGAGAAGAAGGCACTTTTCATCGGTGAGAAACGTTTCCTTTCTGCAGAGGAAGGCGGCATTTTGCTGCCGCTTGCCTTGAAAAGGACTCGCTTTGAGATTCCGTCCGGTTGAAGTTTAAGGGCGGGCGAGGCTTTCGTTTCCGCACGCCGTATCTTTTCAATCCTTTGTCTTTGCTCCGTATTCGTCCCTTCTTTTGGGATTCATAGGGAACCAGCCTTTAAGTACCCGTTCGCGCTGTTCGAATATCTCTTTGATGCTCCAGAACGAAGAGAAGGAAAATACTCCAAGCAGAGAGGAGATCAGAATGTCGTTCGTGAGCAGCGACAGGGCGATTCCCGCTATGCCCAGAAGCAAGAATATCCACCAGCATCGGGTTCCCCAGTAATATTCGGCCTTGATGACGATCGGGTGAAACATCCCGATGATGAGGAAAGTGCATATTCCGATAATGATTCCGTCAAAATGCAGCGCTTTTATCCACTCCATCATTCAACTTCTTTGCGGATAGGAATCTCTTTCTTGATGCTTTGTTCCAAAGAGATAAGCGTTTCTGTAGCGGTAACTCCCGGGATTTCCTGAATCTTCGAGTTCAACAAGTCCATCAGGTGCTCGTTGTCGGTTGAATAGAGTTTGGTCAACATGGTGTATGGACCAGTGGTGAAGTGGCATTCAACAATTTCAGGTATTTTTTTCAGTTCAGCCACTACGCTCTTGTACATGGAGCCTTTTTCGAGCTTGATTCCTACATAAGTGCAAGTGCTGTATCCCAGACTTTTGGGGTTTACATGATATCCTGAGCCGATAATTACACCCAGATCAATCAGCCTTTGCACACGCTGATGTATGGCAGCACGTGACACTCCGCATTCTGCGGCTACGTCTTTGAACGGAATTCTGGCATTCTGTGAAATGATTTCCAGAATCTGCCTGTCAAGTTTATCAATCTTTTCCATATTTCAAATGGTTCTGGTTTTTATCATATTGTAAGCAAATGTAGAAAAAGTTTTTTATTTATCTGCTATTTTGACAGAAATAAATATTATTTGGGCGGAAAATTTGTTTCAGATATGCGATTTGACGGATTGGCGGATGCCGGAAGGAATTTCTTTTCCGGCTCTGTCTTCCGGGACGGAACAGCTGTTTCCGGAGTTCCGCAAAACCTTGTTTCTTCCAGAAAGGGAATAAAATAAAGAAAAGGTAGCATCTGTTGTTCTTATTCATTATATTTGTGGAGTTTTAAAGATAAATACAGAAACCATGCATCCGTTAGATTTGTTCAAGTATTGTCCGAAATGCGGCTCGAAGCATTTTGAAATACACAACGCGAAATCAAAGAAGTGTGCCGATTGCGGCTTTGTATATTATTTCAATCCAAGTGCGGCAACCGTAGCCTTTATCTTGAACCACAAGAATGAACTGTTGGTGTGCCGCAGAGGAAAAGAGCCGGCCAAGGGCACGCTTGACCTCTCGGGCGGTTTTATCGACATGTTCGAAACGGGCGAAGAAGGAGTGAGCCGCGAGGTGAAAGAGGAAACCGGGCTGACTGTAACGGAGGCGAAGTATCTGTTTTCTTTGCCGAACACGTATCTGTATTCCGGATTCCTTGTGCATACGCTCGACCAGTTCTTCCTCTGTAAGGTGGCCGATGACAGCCTGATCGAGGCGAACGATGACGTGGCGGATTCTTTCTGGATGCCGCTTGACAAGGTGAATCCGGAGGATTTCGGACTGGATTCGGTGCGTGAAGGAGTGACCCGCTTTTTGGAAGAACATAGAAAATAACAACGGAAAGAGATGAAACGAAAAATCAAAGGATATAAATGGGCGGCCGGACTGCTTTGCGCTTTGCCGGTGGCTGCTTTTTCACAGCAGACTGAGCCATTGACGGGAGCGGAACGTCTGTTCAACGACGGGAAACGACTGTTTCTCCGTCACGATTATGCAGCGGCCCGACAGACTCTCTCGCAGTATGTGAGCGAGGCGGAAACGGCTGACTTCCGCGATGAGGCCGACTATATGCTGGCATGCACAGCCTACGAACTGGGTATACCCGACCGCATTGACGTGCTGAAGACTTATCTTTCGGCGCATCCTGAAACACGTTATGCCAATCGCGTCTATTCGTTGATTGCGTCGGCTTATTTCTTTGAGGGGGAGTATCGTGAGGCCATTGCCGTATTCCGCCAATGTGAGGTGGAGGCTTTGCCCGCGGAGGAACGCGACGCATGTCTGCTGAGAAGGGCAACGTCTTTTCTGAAAACGGAAGACTGGACGGCGGCGGCTTTCGACTTCAGTGTGCTGAAGGAGGTGAGTGCAGACTATCGGGATGATGCTGTGTATAATCTTGCCTATATCGACTATATGCGCGGCAAGTATAAGCCGGCGCTTGAGGGTTTTCTCCGTGTCGGGCAAAACGGAAGCTATGCGGAGCTTGCACCTTACTACATAGCGGACATCTACCTGAAAACAGGTGATTATGTCCGGGCGAAAAAAACGGCTGAGGCTTATTTAGACCGCAATGCAGCCCAGAAGTATGCCGTGCAGATGGCGCGTATTGCCGGAGAATCCGCTTTCGGAATGGAAGATTATGCGTCGGCTGTGCGTTGGCTGGACGGCTATTGCCGGCAGACTTCTTCTCCCGAACGGAATGCTTTGTATAAACTGGGCATGAGTCATTTCAAGACGGGAGTCTATTCAAAGGCTGTCGAATGCCTGGGAAAGGTTACAGGCAAGGAAGATCTGATGGCGCAGAATGCGTATCTGCATATCGGTCTGGCCGGACTTCAGTTGAAAGAGCGGAATCAGACCCGTATGGCGTTTGAGCGCGCTTCGTCGATGAATTTTGATCCGGCTGTCCGTGAACAGGCGTTATATAATTATGCCTTGTGCATCCATGAAACATCGTATTCGCCTTTTGCCGAATCGGTCACCGTGTTCGAGCGTTTCTTGAACGAATATCCTAACTCTCCTTATGCAGAGAAGGTGGACAATTATCTGGTTGAGGTGTATATGAATACCCGAAGCTATGAAGCGGCCTTGCGCTCCATTGACAAGATATCCAGTCCGGGGCCGCGCATTCTTGAGGCCAAGCAGAAATTGCTGTTCCGGATGGGGACCCAGCAGTTTGCGCAGGCTGATTTTGAAGGTGCGGCAAACTATTTCACCCGCTCGCTCCAGCAGGGGCAGTATAACCAGCAGACAAAGGCAGATGCCTATTATTGGAGAGGCGAATCGGAATACCGTATGGGGCAGTATGCCTCTGCCGCCAATGATTTCCGGCTCTATATGGAGTTTGCTCTTGACAAACGGACTGCTGAATACGGGCTGGCTTTATACAACATGGGATATGTCTATTTTAAACAGAAGCTGTATGACAAGGCAAGGATATGGTTCCAGCGTTGCGTCGACGGCGGACTGCTGGAGAACCGTTCGGTGCTGGCCGACTCGTATAACCGTATCGGAGATTGCTATTTCTATAACCGTCTTTTTGCGGAAGCGGAAAAGCAATACGGTCAGGCTGTGAAGATGGATGCTTCGTTGGGTGACTACTCTTTGTTTCAAGAAGGCTTTGTAAAGGGGTTGCAGCGTGACTACTCTGGTAAGATCCAGACGCTGAACCGTTTGATTACCGATTATCCCCAATCGCAGTATATGGATGATGCACTGTATGAACAAGGACGTGCTTTCGTGCAGATGGACGACACTGAAAATGCCATCAGACGCTATAAAGAGCTGCTCGGGCATTATCCCGAAAGTGCCTTGTCGCGCAAGGCTGCTAACGAGATCGGTTTGCTGTATTATCAGAATGACCGCTATGACGAGGCTATTGCTGCTTATAAAAAGGTTATTTCTGATTATCCGGGGAGCGAAGAGGCCCGTCTGGCACAGCGTGACCTGCGGGCAATCTATGTAGACTTGAACAAAGTCGACGATTATCTGGCTTTTGCTTCTGCTTTGCCCGGAGGGGGCTCGTTTGACGTCAGCGAACGTGATTCGCTCACTTATGTGGCTGCCGAGCGTGTTTATTTGCGTGGGAACGTAGCCGAGGCTAAAGCAAGTTTTGTGCGCTATCTGCAGTCTTTCCCGCAGGGTGCGTTCAGTACGGACGCTTCTTATTATTTGGGGCTGATCGCTTATCAGCACAAGGATTATCGGGAAGCGCTGACTTATCTGGAGCAAGTGCTGAAATATTCCGGAAGCAAGTATTATGGTGAGGCACTGGCCATGAGTGCGGCGATAGCATACGAAGACAAAGACTATTCGAAGGCTTTGGGGCTTTACAAGCTATTGGCCGACCGTTCGGCATCAGAGGAAGAGCGAGTTCAGGCACAGCTTGGAGCACTCAGAAGCAGCAGCGCACTGAAAGACACTAAAGAAATCATCTCTGCGGCTTCTGCTTTGCTGGCCCACAGCAAACTGTTGCCGGAAATCAAGAATGAAGCGTTGTACTGCCGCGCGAAGGCATTTGTGCGGGAAGGGAGAACGGGTGAAGGAATAGCCGACTTGAAAGTCTTGTCTGCTGATACACGCAACGTATACGGTGCAGAGGCGAAGTATCTGGTAGCGCAGCTGTATTTTAATGAAGGAAAGACAGGCGAAGCTGAAAAGGAAGTGCTGGATTATATTGAAGTCAGCACGCCTCATGCTTACTGGCTGGCAAGAAGCTTTGTGCTGTTGTCGGATGTGTATATGAAACTGGGCAAGGACATGGAAGCCAAACAGTATCTTTTGTCATTGCAGCAGAACTATCAGGCGAATGATGACATCGCGCAGATGATTGAAACCCGATTGGCCAAACTTAAAAGTGTAGAGTAAATGATGGAACGTGTTAAAATATTATTTGTTTGCGGCGGACTGTTGGCTGCACAGGGTGTTGTTGCCCAGAAGCAGGCGGTTAGCGATTCGGTATTGAACCGTACGGTGGTGGTGGAAAACCAATATAACCCGGAGGTGATGGATGCCTTCAAGATCAATGTGCTGCCGAATATGGAGGAGCCTGCGGTGGCAAAACAGGAAATTGACTATGCGACGGCACCGCATCTGCTTCAGCGATGGAATTCGGATCCGATGGCGCCGATGTTGCCTGAATTTGTGCAGGGAAAGGCACCGCGCGGATATGTGCGCGCGGCATACGGCAATTTGGGCAATATTGATTTGAAAGGAAGTTATCTGTGGAATATATCGGACAAAGACCAACTGGGAGTGATGGCGTCCATGTATGGCCGGAACGGGAATTTGTCGCGGACAGGAGCTTTGGACGACTGGAATTCGCGTTTCTATAAGACGGACACTTCGCTGGATTACCGGCATGATTTCCGGAATGTGTCATTGAAAATGGGCGGTGCGTTTGCTTCTCAGGTCTTCAATTATATGCCTTCGGAAGAAACCTTGCCGGGTAATGCGGAGGCAACGGACCGCCAGCATTTCATGATCGGTGAAGGTTACATAGGGCTTGCTTCGCACGGCAAGGAATTGCCGGTAGAGTTTGCCGTTCAGACCGGTTTCAGAAGCTTCGACCGGAAATACGATGCTCTTGCAATGGGAAGCGGATCTGAAAAAATCATTCACACGCTGGGTTATATGGCTGGTGCCATCAATCCGGAGCAGCAGGTCGGTATCGGGTTTTGCATGGACAATGTCATGTACGACGCTTCGTTGTTTATGAAGGACTATACCCTGTTGCAGATAAATCCTTATTATGCTTTGAAGAATGACAGGCTGGCTCTGAGGATTGGAGCGCATGTCGATTGGCAGACAGCCAATGGCAGCGGAGTGAAATGGGCGCCGGATGTAATGCTGGATTATACCTTCGCTTCTTCCTATACACTGTTCCTGCATCTGACCGGCGGCACGGAGTTGAATGATTTCCGCCGCTTGAACCATGTATCTCCGTATTGGATGCAGTATGGACAGCTCTTGACATCTTACACTCCTTTGGACGTGCGTTTAGGCTTGAAGGCTTCGCCGTTGGCGGGTTTTGGCTTTAAACTGCAGGGGGGGTACCGGATCACAGAAAATGATTTGTTTGTGCTGCCCGGATTGGAAGATGGTTCGCCGTTTGGGTATGCTGGGCTGGCGCAGGAAAAGGCAAAAGTAGCTTATGCGGGAATGTCGTTCTCTTATGCATATTTGGACTGGATCGATTTTACATTGTCCGGAAACTATTATGCATGGGATGTCCCCGAAGAGATGGACGGTCTTCTTCTGCTGAAACCGCAGTTCGATTTAGATTTTGCAGCACGAGGGAAAGTCGTGGATAACCTGCATGTCACCCTTGATTATCATTACGAAGGTAGGAATGAGGTTGCCGGCGTAAAAAAGGCGGATGCGGTCAACAATTTGTGTGTCGGTGCGGAATATGAACTGTTCAAGCGGATGAATGTGTTCGTCCGCCTGAATAACTTGTTGGACAAGAATTATCTTACTGCATACGGATATCCGCAGCAAGGATTCTATTTTATGGCAGGACTCAGTTGCCGTTTCTGACGTAATGCTGTATTGTTGAGCTGCCGCGGGAAAAGAATACTGAGGCATGCCCGGATGAAACACGGGGGGACTCAACTCCTTCGTACAGTTTTGTCCGGGCATGTTCGATGTAAATCTCGTCCCATAGTTCTGCATCGATAAAAGACTGTAGCAGCATGCTCCCTCCTTCTACGAGCAATGTCTGTATTTTCCGGTTGTAAAGTTCGGTGAGAATTTGCGGGATGATGTCTTGCCCGAAGTCGATTCTGATAAAAGTGAGGTTGGTTTCTTCCGCCCGCTCTTTTTCTGTGAAGACCAGCGTATGGACTGTCTTGTCAAACAGATGGAGCGTTTCGGGGAGATTCAGCTTGCGGTCGATGACAACCCGTATGGGATTGTTGCCGTGCCAGTTGCGTACTGTGAGCGACGGATTGTCTAACAGTGCCGTGCGCCTTCCCACAAGGATTGCCTTGTTTTCCGCCCGCAGTTTGTGGACGTATATGGAAGTGAGGGGCGTTGACAGGATTGCCGGTTTTCCGTTATCGCGAATGGCATCAATGAATCCGTCGGCTGATTCAGCCCATTTTAAGGTGATGTAAGGGCGTTTTTGGGTGTTGAAAGTGATAAAGCGGCGGATCAGGTTCTTGCATTCCTTTTCCAATACGCCGACTTTCACGTCAATTCCTGCATCTTTCAGCTTTTGGATGCCTCGTCCGGATACAAGCGAGAACGGATCGATGCAGCCGACAACAACCCTTGGAATTCCTTTACTGATAATCAGGTCGGCGCATGGAGGCGTCTTGCCGTAGTGGGAGCAAGGTTCCAGGCTGACATAGATTGTAGAATCTTTTAGCAGGCTTTCGTCTTTGACAGAGGCGATGGCATTGACTTCCGCATGGCTTTCTCCGCAACGTATATGGTAGCCTTCCCCAATGATACGGTCGTTATGGACAATGACCGCCCCTACAGTCGGATTCGGAGCGGCATTGCAGAATCCGTTTCCGGCAAGTTGTATGCACCTGTGCATATATTTTTCATCGTTTGTCATATTCCTTCAGTTTTTATGTTTACTTTTGCATGCTATGCATCCCATATATTTACATATTAAAGAAACATTAATGCCTTATTATCCGGCTGAAGAAGCTTCAGCCATGGCGAAATGGATACTTGCGGACGTTTTCCATTTTTCTGCCATTGAGCTTTATACAGGCAAAGATACGCAAATTCCTCAGAAGGACAGAGAGAAGCTGGAAGATATTCTGAATCGTCTGGTGAAATATGAACCGTTGCAGTACATATTGGGCGAATGTCAGTTTGGAGGACTTGTATTTCGTGTTGCTCCGGGAGTTTTGATTCCACGTCCGGAAACCGAAGAGCTGGTTGACTGGATTTGTGCTGACTGGACGGGGAGTAAAGGTTGCCGTGTGTTGGATATAGGCACAGGGAGCGGATGCATAGCAATAACGTTAGGCAAGCGTTTGGCAGATGCTGCGGTAACTTCATGGGACGTTTCAGAACTGGCACTGCAGATTGCATCGTCGAATGCCCGGCACAATGGTGTGACGGTTGCTTTTGACAGGGTGGATGTGCTTGCAGATGGGATTCCGGAAATACATGTCGATGTCTTGGTCAGCAACCCTCCTTATGTAACTGAAAAGGAACGTGAGGGAATGGAACGGAATGTGCTTGATTGGGAACCTGAACAGGCTTTGTTTGTTCCGGACGACGACCCTTTGCTTTTTTATCGGAAAATAGCGCGGCAGGGGATGTTTATCCTCAACAAAGGCGGATGCCTTTATTTTGAAATAAATCGTGCATACGGAAAGGAAACGTTTGACCTGCTTGTTCGTTTGGGTTATCAGAATGTGGAACTCAGGAAAGATTCGTTTGGAAATAACCGTATGATAAAGGCTGTAAAACCATGAAAGAATATACAGAAAAAGAGTTGGCGCTGAAAGCTGAGGCTTATTGCGTGGCGGCAGAGCGCTGCCCTTCGGATGTAGAGGAGAAACTGAAGAGATGGGGGGCGGACGAGGATATGGCTGCACGCATTGTGGAACATTTATGCAAAGAAAGGTTTCTGGATGGAACCCGCTATTGCCGTTTCTTTGTGCGCGATAAATATCGCTTTGACCAATGGGGGCGGATGAAGATTGTGCAGGCGTTGCGTATGAAAAGATTGTCCTCCGGGGAGATTGAGTCGGGGCTTGCCGAAATTGATGCGGAGGAATACAGGAATATTCTGAGGAATTTGTTGGAGAAGAAGGCGAAGACCGTTAAGGCTGTGTCTGATTATGATCGTAACCGGAAGTTGATACGGTTTGCTGTCGGACGTGGGTTTACGATGGATGAAATCATGCAGCAAATCAAACAGCGTGTTTCGGATGAGTATCTGGACTGACTTCAGGGAGTTGTTTTTCCCTCGTCTTTGCCTGGTCTGTGGGAAAAAGCTTTGCCTTTCGGAAGACTTGATTTGTTTTTCCTGTTTGTCGTCGTTGCCTTATACAAGGGATCTGGGTGTTCCCGGGAATGAGATGGAAATGCTTTTCTGGGGGCGTTTCCCGATCGAAAGAGCTTTTGCCCTTTATTATTATGCTCATGGAGGAAGTGTGTCGCGGATTCTTGCTTCAATGAAATATCTAGGAAGAAAGGACGTGTGCTTTAAAATGGGCATGTTGTTGGCCGGCAGGCTGTTGGATGTGGGATTTTTCGATAAGGCAGACTTCCTGGTTCCTGTGCCGCTCCATCCGAAACGTTATCATAAAAGAGGGTATAATCAAAGTGAATGGTTGGCAAAAGGCATTGGGGAAGTGGCCGGCAAACCGGTGCTGGCAGATGCTTTGTGCCGTTTGAGAAACAATCGCACCCAAACCCGCAAGTCGGCTTTTGAACGCTGGATAAATACGGAGAATCTGTTTGCATTGGCACCGGGCAGCAATCTGCTCAAGGGTAAGCATGTGGTACTTGTAGATGATGTGCTGACTACAGGGGCAACGATTGAGGCATGTGCAGATGTGCTTTCGGAAATCGAGGGCATACGGATCAGTGTCGTGACGCTGGCCTGGACGAAATGACGGGAGATTTTGAATGCCGCAGACATTGTTCCGGTTGTTCTTTTACGGCATCTGTCAGATTGCAGTTTCGTCTGTGTTTGTGTGTTGATAAAACGTATAAATTCCAGGGTAATCCGTTCATTTTTAATAAAAATAAAGCAGTTAAATTTTCTTTTCCCGATGTATTTCCATATTTTTGCGAAAAATTTATCAGATAAATTGGAGTTATGAAAGCTTTGGAAAGATTATTCGCAGAAAAATTGCTGAAGGTGAAGGCTGTAAAAATCCAGCCTGCTAATCCGTTTACGTGGGCTTCCGGATGGAAATCACCTATTTATTGTGACAACCGCAAAACATTGTCATATCCCGCACTGCGTAATTTTGTAAAGTTGGAGATTTGCCGTATTATTCTTGAGAAGTTCGGCAATGTTGATGCTATTGCCGGTGTTGCAACAGGAGCTATTGCTCAGGGGGCACTGGTTGCGGAAGAACTGAATCTTCCTTTTGTTTATGTCCGTTCCAGCCCTAAGGATCATGGATTGGAAAATCTGATTGAAGGAGAGCTTCGTCCGGGCATGAAAGTGGTTGTTATAGAAGACCTGGTATCTACCGGAGGAAGCAGTCTGAAGGCTGTGGATGCTATCCGTCGCGACGGTTGTGAAGTGATTGGAATGATCGCTTCGTTTACATATGGCTTTGACGTGTCAGTTGAAGCGTTCAAGAATGCAAAAGTGGAACTGGTTACATTGACCAACTACAATGCGGTATTGGATGCGGCATTGAAGACTGACTATATTGATGAAGAAGACATTCCTGTACTGCAGGCGTGGAGAAAAGATCCTTCCCATTGGACAGGTAAGTAATCGTAAGTTGAATCGCTTCGGAAATGTGAAATAAGTGTCATCTTGAGTAGGGTGTTCAGCTTTACTTGGGATGACAATTTTTTTATTTTATGGACTGGTATTTTATTTAAAATATGGCTGTACAATTTGAAAGTAGCGTGAAGCATATTCCTTATAGTCAGGAACGGGTATATAATAAATTGTCGGATCTGAATAATTTGAACTCGGTGCATGACCGTTTGGATGAGATTAAGGAAAAGTCGGGAGGGAAACTGGAGGACATGAGCTTCGACCAGGACTCCATTACGATAAAGGTTCAAGGCATTGCTTTGTCCTTGCGGATCATTGAGCGTGAGCCGATGAAATGCATCAAGTTTGAAGGTGACAAGACGCCGGTCCCGTTGAACCTCTGGATTCAGATTCTGCCCGTTTCAGACAGCGAGGCAAAGATTAAAGTGACCATTCGCGCTGAGGTGAACATGTTCATGAAAGCGATGGTGTCCAAACCTTTGCAGGACGGTGTGGAAAAACTGGCTGATATGTTGGCCGTGCTGCCTTATTGATTTGTATGTTTGCATAAAAAAGATATTATGGCTCAGAAACTTTGGGAGAAAAATGTTCAGGTGAATGCCGAGATTGACCGGTTTACCGTGGGACGTGATCGGGAAATGGATCTTTATTTGGCTAAATACGATGTGCTGGGTTCGATGGCTCATATTACGATGCTTGAAAGCATCGGCCTACTGCAACCTGATGAACTGAAGGTTTTGCTGGAGGGGCTGAAAAAGATTTATGTATCTGCCGAACGCGGCGAATTTGTAATAGAGGATGGAGTGGAAGATGTTCATTCTCAGGTTGAGTTGATGCTGACTCGTGATTTGGGGGATGTGGGGAAGAAGATTCATAGCGGACGTTCCCGAAATGATCAGGTGCTGGTTGATCTCAAACTGTTTACGCGGGCACGCTTAAAGGATATAGCAGAATCTGTTGAGCGTCTGTTTCGTGTCTTGATTGCACAGAGCAACCGTTATAAAGGCGTGCTTATGCCGGGATATACACATCTGCAGATAGCCATGCCGTCTTCATTTGGGTTGTGGTTCGGTGCTTATGCGGAGAGCCTGGTAGATGACATGACATTCTTGCAGGCAGCATACAGGATGTGCAACCGGAATCCGTTGGGGTCTGCAGCCGGATACGGCTCTTCGTTTCCTTTGAATCGGGAGATGACGACACGGTTGCTTGGCTTTGACTCCATGAACTATAATGTGGTTTATGCGCAGATGGGACGCGGAAAGATGGAGCGCAACGTGTTGTTTGCTTTGGCCTCTATTGCTGGTACGGTGTCGAAGATGGCATATGATGCCTGTCTGTTCAGTTGCCAGAACTTCGGATTTGTCAAGCTTCCGGATGAGTGCACGACCGGTTCGAGCATCATGCCTCACAAGAAGAATCCTGATGTCTTTGAGCTGACACGTGCAAAATGCAATAAGATCCAATCGTTGCCTCAGCAGGTGATGATGATAATCAATAATCTTCCTTCGGGGTATTTTCGTGACTATCAGATTATAAAGGAAATATTTCTTCCTGCTTTTGATGAACTGGAGGATTGTCTTCAGATGTCGACCTATATTATGGACAAGATAAAGATTAATGAACATATCCTTGATGATGACAAATATCTTTATATGTTCAGTGTAGAAGAAGTGAATCGTCTGGCGGCCGATGGGATGCCGTTCCGTGACGCTTACAAGAAGGTGGGGCTGGACATAGAGGCTGGCAGATTTACGCATGGCAAGGAAGTGCATCACACGCATGAAGGGAGCATTGGCAACTTGTGCAATGACCGGATAGAAGAATTGATGGAAAAAGCTCTGAGCGGTTTTAACTTCAAGACCGTAGAAGATGCGGAGAAGGCACTTCTGGGGCGATGACAATGAAAAACTGTGGATTTGCTTGGGCAGTATCTTTCCTTTTATTGGTTAAAGAAGAGAAAATCCTGCGGCAAAATTCAGGCAGGCCTTGAAAGAAAACGGGTGAAATGTTTGGAAGGTAGCCTAAAAGTCCCTACATTTGCATCCGTTATGCGGAAATAGCTCAGTTGGTAGAGCACAACCTTGCCAAGGTTGGGGTCGCGAGTTCGAGTCTCGTTTTCCGCTCTTTTTGACAGGCTGCTCGAATGGTGGAATCGGTAGACACGAGGGACTTAAAATCCCTTGGCCAGTAATGGCTGTGCGGGTTCAAGTCCCGCTTCGAGTACGACTCAAATCGCTAATTATCATATGTTTAGATAGTTAGCGATTTTCTTTTATGTTTTTTGGCGTGTTTTTGGCGTGATATTTATTCGATAGTGGTTTCTTGGTAAGAAAAGAGGCTGCTCGCCACACTTGGAAAGCAACCTCTTATTGCGTTTTAAAATACCGTTATGGCATTTCGGAATAAAGATACAATTTCTTTGTGATTCTACATATGCCAAGACTGACATATTTCCGTTTTCTGTCTTTTGTCACTCTCAACATTAGAGGTGATTCATTGTTGCTAAGTAACTTAGACTTGTAACAAACTGCTTTTACTGTAATTCTCACGGTTTACACGCTGGTTTACACAGATTGCGTATATTGTGGCTAAAACAATGGGTAAAAACAATTATTGCTGTCCGATAAACTCGATTAAATAT